>JANXZI010000143.1 GCA_025355595.1 Spartobacteria bacterium | reverse complement strand
TCTGGTACTTTCCTTCTTTAAGTGAGTACACGGGTTTGTTGGAAAAACGTGGGTTCAGGGTTACCTATGCTGCACATTTTAACAGGGATACCCAATTGAATGATACAGAGAATGGGATTCGTCGTCCCAAACCGCCGAAGGCGCTGTTTTCCTCCCATGTGCGCTCCAAAGAAAAGAAGTGACGCTGCGCGCGGAGCGTTTTCGACGGCGATGGCAAATCGCCGCTCCCAACCCCGCGCGCCCCGTGGCCGAGTTCTGGGCCGACTACGACGCGCAGCAGGCGGCAAAAAAGTAGTCCCACGCTTCAGCGTGCCATGTCGCGTGATGGCAGCTTGCAGGCGAATCCGGCAACCGCGCGCGCCATCCGGGCCGCACGTCTTTGCACGCTGAAGCGTGGGACTACTCTTTCCCGCTGCGCGTGAACGCGACCTTGCAGAGCATGAAGCAGACGCCTGCCCCGCCAGGGTGACGACTGCCGTGACCAGGCTGGACACGCCTTTTCACCAGTGCTCCCCAGCATGTCGTCCGCGTGACTCAGCTCCGGAAAGCTGCACCCATGAAAACTCAGCCCTCGAATTTCCGCACCACCACGGTCGCGTTGTGCCCGCCGAAGCCGAAGCTGTTGTTGATCGCGATGCGCGGCCTGCCCTCGCGGGCGGTGTGCGGGACGTAGTCGAGGTCGCAGCCTTCGCCGGGGTTGTCGAGATTGATGGTCGGCGGGATGACACCCTCCTGCAGCGCCTTCGCGCAGACGATGGTCTCGACGACGCCCGCCGCGCCGAGCAGGTGGCCCGTCATGCTCTTGCTGGAACTGACCTGCAATTTCTTCGCGTGCTCGCCGAAGGTGAGCTTGAGAGCCTTCGTCTCGCACACGTCGCCCATCGGCGTGGAGGTGCCATGCGCGTTCACGTAGTCCACGTCGCTCGGATTCAAGCCGGCCTTGCGCAACGCCATCGCCATGCAGCGCGCGGCACCCTCGCCCTCGGGCAGCGGCGCGCTCATGTGGTAGGCGTCGGCGCTCAATCCGTAGCCGATGATCTCGGCGTAAATTTTCGCACCGCGTTTTTTCGCGTGTTCCAGTTCCTCCATCACCACGATGCCCGCACCTTCGCTCATCACGAAGCCGTCACGGTCTCGATCCCACGGGCGGCTCGCCTTCGTCGGCTCATCGTTGCGCGTGCTCAGCGCGCGCATCGCGCCGAAGCCGCCGATGCCCAGCGGCACGATGGCCGATTCGCTGCCGCCCGCCAGGAACGCATCCGCGTCGCCCTCGCGCAGCATGCGCCACGCCTCGCCCACGGAATGCGCGCTGGTCGAGCACGCACTCGTGGTCGCGTAGTTCGGCCCCTGGAGGTTCCATTCCATTGAGATGGTGCCGCCGGCCATATTGCTGATGAGCATCGGGATCACGAACGGCGAGAGGCGGCTCGGCCCCTTCGTCATGAGCACCGTGTGCTGCGCCTCGAGCGTGGCGAGGCCGCCGATGCCGCTGCCGACCATGCACCCGAAGCGCTCGGGATCCGCGACCGGCGCGGTGATTCCAGCGTCCTCCATCGCGAGCTTTGCCGCGCCCACGGCGAGCTGCGTGTAGCGGTCCGCGCGGCGGATGTCCTTGGGCACCTTGAAAAATTTCACCGGATCAAAATCGCGCACCTCGCCCGCGATTTTGCAGGCGTAGTCGGTCACGTCAAACTGCGTGATCGGCCCGATGCCGCTCGCACCATTCTTGATGCTGTTCCAAAAAGTCTGGATGTCGTTTCCCACTGGCGTGAGGACTCCCATCCCGGTGATGACGACGCGGCGTTGTTGGCTCATTCGGTTGCGTAAAATGGCGGTTACCTTCCGTGCGGTGGCGCTGTGTGGCAAATGGAAAGTGCCTCGGAGGTCAACATCCATCATTCCACCAGTCCTCAGTCATCGGCACGCCCGACGCCTTTACTGGGCACTGCGAACTGACCACTGAGCACTTCCAAACTCCCAACGGGCCGCAACTCGTCATTCACCAATCACCAATCGCCGGTCACTCGGACGCATCGCAAAAATAGATGCGGGTGTTCGCATGCTATCCGCCGGCGATGGCGGGGACGATGCTGAGTTCGTCCGTGTCCTTCACGGGCGTGGCGCGCTCTTCGAGGAAGCGGATGTCCTCGTCGTTGATGAAGATGTTCACGAAGCGGCGGACGTTGCCCTGCTCGTCACAGATGCGTTCGCGCAGGCCGGGGAATGCCTTGTCGAGGTTGTCGAGCACTTCGCCGACATTCGCACCGGCGGCGGAGACGACTTCGAGATCGTTGGTCAGTTTGCGGAGCGGTGTGGGGATGCGGACGGAGGGCATGGGAATTTAAGATTTAGGATTTAAGATTTTGCGGTGGGCGCGTGGGGTGAGGGGAAAAGTGCTCAGTGCTCAGATGCGTGCGATTTTTGTGAGTGAGTGTGCGGCGGGAAAAACTGAGCACTGAGCACTGACTACTGAGGACTCGGTGAGGCGGCAGTTGCTGCCTGGTCGGGCGCATACACTTTTTCCTCGAATTCGCGGAGGCTCGGCTTGATGAGGCGGAGTTCGCCGCATTTGCCCTGGATGGCTTCCTGCGTTTTCAGGCCGTGGCCGGTGATGCAGAGGACGGCTTCCTCGTCGCGCGGGATTTTTCCGCTCTCGATGAGTTTCTTCGCGCAGGCGACGGTGACGCCACCGGCGGTCTCGGCGAAGATGCCGGCGTATTCGGCGAGGAGCTTGATGCCCTCGACGATTTCGTCGTCCGTCACGTCCTCGGCAAAGCCGCCGGTCTGGCGCATGACGTGGATGGCGTAGTAGCCGTCGGCAGGCGTGCCGATGGCGAGGGACTTCGCGATCGTGTCGGGCTTCGGCACGGGCTTCACGATGTCGGTGCCTTTTTTCATCGCGTGCGAGATCGGTGCGCAGCCGGTGGCCTGCGCGCCGTGGATGGAAAAGGGCGCGTCGTCCACGATGCCGACCTTGGTGAATTCGCCGTAGGACTTGTGGATTTTTGTGAGGAGCGAGCCGGAGGCCATGGGCACGACGGTGTGTCGCGGGATGCGCCAGCCGAGCTGCTCCATGATTTCAAAGCCCATGCTCTTGCTGCCCTCGGCGTAATAGGGGCGCAGGTTCACGTTCACAAAGCCCCAGCCGTATTTGCCGGCGATCTCGGAGCAGAGGCGGTTCACCTGATCGTAGGCGCCGTGGATGCCGATGACATTCGTGCCGTACACGAGCGAGCCGAGCACTTTGCCCTGCTCGAGATCGGCGGGGATGAGGACGTAGCTTTTCAGTCCGGCGGCGGCGGCGTTGGCGGCGACGGAGTTTGCGAGATTGCCGGTGCTGGCACAGGCGACGGTCGTGAAACCAAGCTCCTTCGCGCGGCTGAGCGCGACGCTGACGACGCGATCCTTAAACGAGAGCGTCGGGTAATTGACGGTGTCGTTCTTGATGTAGAGCGCCTTGATGCCGAGCTTTTCCGCGAGGCGGTCCGCCTTCACAAGCGGGGTGAAGCCGACCTGCGTGCCGACGGTGGGCTCGCCATCAATCGGCAGCAACTCGCGGTAGCGCCACATGCTCTTCGGGCGCGACTCGATGACTTCGCGGTTCAGCGCAGCCTTGATCGCGTCGTAATCGTACGCCGCCTCGAGCGGGCCGAAGTCGAAGTCGCAAACGTGGATGGCCTGCTTCGGATAGAGGCGTCCGCACTCGCGGCACTTGAGATTCGAGAAGTAGGAAGGAGCGTTTTTGTGCATGTCGATACGGCTCTTCCCAGAGTGGCGAGGGGCGATGGAGGGTCGCTGCTTCGCTCTCACATCTGTCCCCAAGCCATGCGGCCAAGAGCTGGATTTGGCACCTGGTCCCTTTGAGAAGTTGAGAGGTGAAAGTTGAGAGTTGAGAGGCCGGTCAGCGCGCGTGGCGCGCGATTTTGCAATCAACTTTCAACGCTCATCACTCAACCACCCGCAGGCGGTTGCCGTGGCGTCGCAGGGCCAGAACCCTCAGCCACTCTGGATAAGAGAGGGCGCGACGATAGGAGGGCAATGCAGCGCGTCAACGGTTTTTTTCCCCGCCGCAGAATTTGCTCCTGCAGCGCGTCATCATCGGTATTTTTCCGCGCCACCCCTGCTGCGTTCCGCTCGCGGTAAGTCTTCCGCAGAGCAAAAAGGCGAGTTTCCTCCGCTCTCAACTCTCCACTGCTGCCGCCCCGCTCAGTTGTTCCGCTCCGTCCAGCGATCGCGGTCGGAGAAGAGCAGGTAGTGCGACGCGCCCATGAGGAAGATCGGGTGAGCGACCTTGAGCACGAAATTCTGCGCGGCCCGCGGCTCGCGCATGATGAAGGAGCGCCATTCCTTGAATTCGCCGACGCCGACATCGTTGAGCAGTCCGCGGAATCCGGTGACGGGTGTGACGAGGAGGCCGGTGATTTTTCCGCGGAAGCGGAATTCGTTCAGGTCGTTGAAATCGGCGACGGTGAACGGGAGCCAGAGGCTCTTGCGATCGGCGTACCACGCGACGGCCCACGGCATGTCGGCGCAGATGATGTCGTCCTTGGAATACCAGTCCGAGATTTCGCTGATGGCCGGCGGGCAATACGGCGGCCACACGAAGGGGAGCTTCGGTGGATCGGTGTACACATTGGCCAGCGAGAGGGAGCTGAGGAAAATGACAATGCCGTGGAACGCGATATTCACCTGGCGGATGGAGGCGAGATCCCGTCCGGCGACCTGCACACGGCTCCACATGACGAGCAGCAGCGCAAAGCCGTACGCGGTGGCGAGAGGGATGAAGAGCGGGAAGAGATTGTTCGATTCGAGATCGGTCTGGAGGTCGGCGTCCGCAAATCCGAAGACGGCCATGCCGAGCATGCCGGAGACGATCATGATCAGGAAACCCCAGCGGAAGGAGCGCGTTTCCGATTTTTTGAAAGGGTGCAGGAGCGCGAGGAAGAAGAGCGGGGCGACGAGGATCTTGCCGAAGCGGCCGAGGAGTGAGTCGAGGAAATTGAGCAGCTCCGTCTGCACTTTGCCGCGGAAGAAATGAACGGGGATCTTTTTGTCCTGTTCATTGAGCGTGCGCATGATCTGCGACTCCGATCCGCGGAGGCCGACCAGTCGCGCCTGTCCCGCGATGCCAAATGCCGATCCGCAGAGGTTGGAATTCCGCACGAGCCACGGGGTGAGGCAGGCCATGAACGTGACGAACATGATCGCCGCATCGCGCCCCCTCGGCGAAAAGGCGATGACGGTGTGGATGAGCGCGCCGGCGAAGATGAAGATCGTGAGCGGATGCGTGAGCGCGAGCAGGCCGAACGCGAGCCCCGCACCGGTGTGCCAGGGCCAGGTGCGCTCCTCATTTTCCCTCGCGCCGAGCGCCCGCGTGGAGAAATAGATCGCCACGCTGAAGAGCATGAGCATGAGCATCTGCGGCAGGCCGGTGGAGGTGTAGCGCCAGAATTCATTGCACAGCAGCATGAGCACGGTGGTGATCGCGGCGAGCCGTTCGTCGAACAGCCGCCGCACAGCGAGGAAGCTCACCCACACCGCCACGAGGAAGCAGAGCACACTCACGCCGACGATGATGCGGTCGGCAGGGTGGATGTATTCGCCCTTGTGGAAGCCCCAGAAATCGTTGTTCCCTTTTGCATCCGTGCGCAGCTTGAGCGCGTCGCTGATCTGGACTGCGGTGAAAAGCGCGCTGGAATTCAGCCACGGGTGCAGCGGCGAGTGGTAGATGTCCGGGATGTTGCCGCCGGTGGGGCCGTCGTGATCGAGGAAGGTGGAGAAGCCGTTCGCACCCCGGTATTTTTCCATGAGCGCGATGGCCGCGGGCTTGATCACCTGCGTGGAAAACCCGTGGCCGCGCGCGATCTCCCGCGCGATGACGGCCTGCTCCTGGCCCTTCGGATGCGTGATGCCGATGCAGAGCGCGGCCTGTCCGCCGAGGCGGTTCATCGGATTGATGAGCACATGCGCGACGGACTGGAAAAGCGCGAACGCGACGATCAGGAGGATCACGACCCACCGCCGCCCGCTTCCATGCTCGAGCGTGTGGACCAGTTCCTGGGCTTTGATTTCAGCGGCCATTCGGTGAGCTGTGCGCGGGCGCGGCGGTCGCGGTGGTTGCGTGGTCCGCAGTCTCGGCGGCGCGGAATTCCTTCAGCCGACGGTGCAGCGTGCGGCGGCTGAGACCGAGCACGCGCGCGGCCTTTGTCACATTGCCGCCGCATTCGTCGAGCGCGCGGATGATCATCCGCTGTTCGGTTTCCTGGAGGTTCAGGTGCTGGCCGGGTTTTGAAAATGCGGGCAGCTTCAGTCCTGCGACACTCGTCGGAATCATGGACGCGCCGTCGCGCACCGACTGCGGCAGATCGCGCACGGTGATCTTTGCGCCGCCCGCCATCACCACCGCGCGCTCGATGGCTCCGCGCAGTTCGCGGATATTGCCGGGCCACGGGTAGCGTTCGAGCAGTTCCATCGCGTCGGTCGTCATCTCGCGAACTGGCTTGCCATTTTCCTCGGCGGCGACGCGCAGGTAGTGGTGCGCGATGAGCGGGACATCCTCCGTGCGCTTGCGCAGCGGCGGCATGTGGATGCGGATGACGCTGAGACGGAAATACAGATCGTCGCGGAACTCGCCCTTGCCGACCATCTCCTCGATGTCCCGGTTCGTCGCCGCGACGAGCCGCACGTCCACCTTGAGCGGCGCATTCCCGCCGACGCGCTCGAAGCTGCGCTCCTCGCCGAGCACGCGCAGCAGTTTCACCTGCGTGTTTTTGTCAATCTCGCCGATTTCATCGAGGAAAAGCGTGCCGCCATTGGCCTGCTCGAAGCGCCCGATGCGCCGCTCGGTCGCGCCGGTGAACGCGCCTTTCTCGTGGCCGAACAGCTCACTCTCGAGGAGCTGCGCGGAAAACGCCGCCATGTGGACGGCCACAAATTTTTCCTTCGCCCGCCCGCTCAGCGCGTGGATGGCCTGCGCGACGAGTTCCTTCCCCGTGCCACTCTCGCCCGTGATGAGCACCGCCGCGCGGCTCGGCGCGACCTGCTTCACGGTGTCGAAAACTTCCTCCATCAGCGGCGAGTGGCCGATGAGTTTTTCCAGCCCGTATTTCGTCTCCACCTTCTGCTTCAGCTCGACGACCTCCTTCTCCACATGCCGCGACCGCAGCGCGCGGCGGATGAGGATTTCGAGCCGGTCAATGTTCAGCGGCTTCGTGACAAAATCATACGCGCCGCGCTTCATCGCCTCGACCGCCGTGTCCACGCCGCCGTACGCCGTCATCATGATCACGATCGGCGGGTGCGCGCGGGCGAGCGCCTTTTCAATGAGCACCATGCCGTCGTCGCCGCCGAGCCGCAGGTCGGTGAGCATGAGGTCCACCTGCTCGGACTCCAGCACCGCGAGTGCGCCCGCGGTGTCCGGCGCGATATACACGTCGAACGAATCCTCCAACGACGCGCGCAACCCTTCGCGGGTATGCTTTTCGTCGTCAACGATGAGGATGGTGGGCTGCACGGGCGGCGGGATGTAAGCGCCAAAACGTCTCTGCGCAAGGCCGGCCTGCAAGGGATTCTATTTTGTCACAGGACAGCGCTCTTTGGAAAAGGCGAAGGGATCGCGGGTGCAGGAGACACATGTGGTGTTGAGCGTCGCTGTGCCGACGGACTTTGAAATGTTCGCCTGCCGGGTGACATCTCGCGCCGTGCGAGGCGCAACCTTGGGCTGCGGCGGGAAGCGGCAGCGCCACGCCGCTTTCGGAGGCACGCAACGCGTGAGACATTGAGTCTTGCGTGCGACGGCGAAAACCCTCCCGAATCCCCATCTCAAGGCGGTGTCGCGCTATCGCTTGCCACCGCACTCCAAAGCTACCGCATCACTCCCCTCGCCTTTTCCAGCAGTGAGATGAATTCCGCGCGGTAACCCGCCGCATCCGCACCTTTGCCTTCCACGGCCAGTTCGCGGATCGAATTCCACGTCGCGTTGCCCTTGTGCGGGGAATCGCGGAGGAGCATCCCGTAGCCAGCGACCGCGGCCGCGAAACGGAAATCGCGCGAGGATTTTTCCAATGTCGCGCCGCTGTCGGTCAGCGGGAATTCCAGCAGCTTGCTCACGTCGCCATCGGGTGCCTTGTAGCGAAGCTTGAGCGTCAGCATCTCAGGTGAAGTTTTGAATTTTGAATTTTGAATTTTTGATATTTCCTCCTCGGTCGTCTGGTATTTCAGGGCATCCACTTTTCCCGGCGGCACGTCTTTCCCCGCCGGCACGACTTCATACAGCGCGGTGACGGTGTGCCCCGCGCCGATCTCACCCGCGTCCTTTTTGTCGTCGTTGAAATCCTCCTTTGCGAGCAGCCGCTTTTCGTAGCCGATGAGCCGGTAGGCGGCGACATGCGCGGGGTTGAACTCGACTTGGATTTTCACGTCCTTTGCGATGGTCACGAGCGTGCTGCTGAGCTGATCCACGAGCACCTTTTTCGCCTCCAGAAGCGTGTCAATGTAGGCGTAGTTCCCGTTCCCCTTCCCTGCGAGTTTCACAAGCATCGAGTCGTTCAGATTGTCCAAGCCGAAGCCGAGCACGGTGAGAAAGACGCCGCCCTTCGCCTTTTGCGTGATCATCTCGATGAGCGCGCTCTGGCTCGTCACGCCGACATTCCAATCGCCGTCCGTCGCGAGGACAACGCGGTTCGTCCCGCCCTGGATGAAATGCTCCTGCGCGATCTGGTACGCGAGCTGGATGCCGCTCCCGCCATTCGTCGAGCCGCCCGCTTCGAGCTTCGTGAGCGCGCGGCGCATCTTCGGTTTGTCGTGCGTGGAATCGAGCACACAGCCGCTGTTGCCCGCATACACGACCATCGCCACGCGATCCTCCTCGCCGAGCTGATCAATGAGCAGGCCCAGGCTCTGCTTCACGAGCGGGAGACGGTTCGGGGCGGACATCGATCCGGAGACATCAATGAGAAAGACGAGGTTGCTCGCGGGCCGTTTGTCCCTCGCGATTTCGCGCCCCTTCAGCCCGATGCGGACGAGCCGGTGCTCCGGCGTCCACGGGCACGCGGCAACTTCCATCGTCGCGGAAAAAGGCGCGTCGCCCTTCGGCTGCGGATAGTCGTAAGTGAAATAATTCAGCAGCTCCTCGGTCCGCACCGCGTCCTTCGGCGGGAGCTGCTGGCCATTCAGAAAGCGCCGCACGATGGCGTAGCTCGCCGTGTCCACGTCCGTGCTGAACGTCGAGAGCGGATTCTCGCGGACGGGGAGAAAAGGATTGTCCGTGATCGAGTCGAACGCGCGGGGATTGGCGGGTTCAGTCTTCGGTAGGCCGCCATTCTGCATCAGGTCTGGATCGTATCCGGGGTATCTTTGAAATCCGCTGCGCCCGACACCGTCATTTCCAACGGAGCCAGCGGCCGCGAATGACCCATCCGGGAAATTTCCGATTCCAGTATCGAAGGAAGTGGTGCCGGAGTTCAGCGTCCCGCTGTTGATCGCCGTGGCGGAACTGTTGAGGGTCAAATTCCCGCTGCCGGACGTCCCGCCGCCAGTGAAGACGTTGAAATTCGCCACCGGTGCCGGCTCAATATTTTCAGCAGGCGGAACCGCAACTTCCTGCGGCGCTTCGGAAGAATCCTCTCTCGCCAATCGCACGGATTCGTTGTGGCGCTGATTCACCACCACAGCCACGCCGACGAAAAAGCCAACGATGAGACACGCCGCGACGGCGGACAGAATCGTCGTGCGCCGCGGGAACGACGCGATTCGCGGAATTTCAAAACGCAGATTGGAAACTTTCGCCGCCAGCACACTCGCGCGCTGCTTCGCGGTGAGCGGCACCATTTCCTCGCCCTGCAAATCGCGCCGCAGCATCGCGGCGAACGAGCGCGTCTCCGCGGCCTCGACTGCGGCGGCATCGTCGGCAGCGAGCAACGCCTCGATTTCGGCGCGCTCGGCGGGCGTGAGAGTTTCATCTTCGCCGAGAAGATGTGCGGTGAATTTCGGATCGTCGGTCTTCATGGTGCGGTGCGGAGTGCGGTTTCAAAATCAAAGGCCGGCTGCGCGCGCAGCAGCTCGCGCAGTTTTTTCAGCCCGGCGTGGATGAGGAAGCCGACATTCGTGACGGTGAGCCCCGTGACGCCGGCAATCTCGCGGTAGGAAAGATCGTTCTGGAATTTCAGCCGGATGACCTCGCGCTGGTTCGCGCTCAGCGCATCGAGCATTCCGAAAATCACCGTGGCATTTTCGCGCTGCTCGAGTGTGGCATCGGGGCCGGGCGCGGCGCACGCGCGGTCGTCCGGGAGCGTCATGGGGATGATGCGGCTGTGCTTCCGCTGGTGGTCGAGCGCGCCGTTGCGCGTGACGGTGAAAAGCCACGCCTCCAAACGCGGAGCGCGAAACGCGGAACGCGGAAGGAGCCGGTCTCCGCCGTCCATGTCCTCCGTGCCAGGCGGTTCTTTCCGCGCTCCGCGTTCTGCGCTCCGCGTTTGCATTTGCGCCACCTTGATGAACGTCTTCTGCACCACATCGCGCGCCGAATCGAGATCGCCCGTGATGCTGCGCGCATAGCGGATGAGCACCCGCTCGTAGCGGTCGAGCAGCGCGATGAATTCAGGCGTGTCCGTGGGAGGCATGGCGGTTCTATGAGGCATACGGATGAGCCGCGCGATTTCTTAGAAGCCTGCCAAAAAACAGGTTTCCCCTTGAAGTGCGGCGGGAAGCGACAGCGCCACGCCGCCTTCGGAGGCACGCAGCGCGCGCGGCGTTGTGGTGCGTGCGACCGCGGTGGCCCGTCAGAAAGCCCCTTCAAAAGCGGTGTCGCGCTGACGCTTGCCACCGCACTCCAAGGCGCAACTGCGCTGGCAAAGTCGCGCCGTCCGTGCTTTGAATGTCCGCCCTCTCGCACTGCCGATCCTATGTCCGAAAACCTCAGCGCCCTCTCCTTCCGCAAAAGCGCGGACAAGAATCTCTTCGAGCGCATGGTCGAGGCTGCGGAAAAATCCGGCACCGCTGCGCAACCGGAGACGGTGCGCGCGCTCGGCGAGGAGTCGCTCTTCGGCGATGCCATCACGCTCGGCGCGGTTTCGTTCTACGACTTTCTGAAAATGGAGAACGCGGGAAAAAAAGTGTTCGTCTGCAACGGCAGCGCGTGCCTCGTCGCCGGGACACAGGGAAAGCTGCACGACGCGCTCGGACGACATTTCGACGAGAAGGAAATCGGCCACATCTGCTGCCTCGGTCGCTGTCACCAGGGCGGTGCATTCCAACACGACGGCCAAAATTTTTCCGGCCAGAGCGATGCCGCGCTAGACGCGCTCTTTTCACAAAGTAGCCGCGCCTCGTCAGAGCGCGGGCCAACTTCCGCGTCGGCAGATCAGCCCGCGCTCTCACGAGACGCGGCTACGGAGGATCGCTATGCCGTCGTCTCGCACCTCCAGCCCGCGCAGCTCACCGCGCCATTTCCCGGCCTCGCGGAATACTACGAGCCATTCCGCGCGCTGCTGACAAAAGATCGCGACTGGCTCTCGGGCGAACTGAAGGACTCCGGCCTGCGCGGACGCGGCGGCGCGGGGTTCCCGCTGCACTTCAAATGGTCCTCGTGCCGCGCGAGCGCGGGCGCGGTGAAATACATCGTGTGCAACGCCGACGAGGGCGACCCCGGCGCTTACATTGACAAATACCTCATGGAGCAGCGCCCGCACTCGGTGCTGCTCGGCATGATGGTCGCGGGTTGGTTCGCGGGCGCGGAGATTGGCGTGCTCTACATCCGCGCCGAGTATCCCGACTCGCTGCGCATCGTGAATGCCGCCATCGCCGAGCTGCGCGCCGCGGGGCTGCTCGGAAAAAACATCGCGGGCAGCGGATTCAACTTCGATCTGAAAACGATCAAAGGCGCGGGCGCATACATCTGCGGCGAGGAAACCGCGCTGCTCGCGAGCATTGAAGGCCAGCGACCGGAAGTCCGCGTGCGTCCGCCATTCCCGACCGTCGAAGGGCTGTATCGCAAGCCCACGATCGTGAACAACGTCGAGACCTTCTCGAACCTCCACGCCGTCCTCACGCTCGGCGGCGCGGGCTACGCAAAAATCGGCACTGCGCAGAGCACCGGCCCGAAGCTGCTCTCGCTCGACAGCCATTTTGCAA
>JANXZI010000099.1 GCA_025355595.1 Spartobacteria bacterium | reverse complement strand
TGCTTCGCGTAGCCGACCTGCCGATACGCGGTGACGCGCTTGGGATTCCACTCCACCTGCACTTTCACATCCGACGCGGCAACGCGCAGCGCACCCGCGAGCTGCCCGGCGAAATTCGCCGCGGCTTCCTCCGGCGTATTGATGAACCCGTAGCGGCCATCGCCGTTGCGCGAGAGCTGTTCGAGCATGTCGTCATTCAGCCCCTCCCATCCGATGCCGAAGCAATCGAGCGCGATGCCCTGCTTGCGATGCGCCTCCACCTTTTGCTTCAGCGCCGCGGGGTCCACGTCGCCGAGATTCGCCGCGCCGTCGGTGAGCAGCACGACGTGATTGATGCTGCCGGGCTGGTAATGCCGCAACGCCGTCTTGTAGCCGAGGTCGAGCGCGGCGGCGAGATTCGTGCCGCCCTCCGGCGTGATTTCGCCGACGCGCGCCGTCGCCTCCGCGGCCTTGTCGCCCGCGACGCCGTCCGCCCACAGGCGCGGCGTGCGGGAAAAAGTGACGATGCTCAGCTTGTCCTGCGGCTGGAGTTGCGCCGAGAGCGTGCGCAGCGATTCGCGCACGATGCGCACGCGATCCGCGCGCTCCATCGAGCCGGAATTGTCGAGCAGCAGCACGACATTCAGTGACTTCCCCGGCTGGCGTCCCGCCGCCGCGGTCTTCACGGAAAATCGGATCACATCGCGGTTCTGCGCGAACGGATACCGCGCCCGCTCCGATGCAAACGCCAGCGGCGCACCCGGCGCAGGCTCCGGATCGCGATAGTCGAATGCGTTGATGAATTCCTCCGTGCGCAGCGTCGAGACATCCGGCATTGCGCCACGCTCCAAGCTCGCCGCCGCGAGCTTGAACGCCACGTCGCTGACATTCAGCGAAAACGTGGAGAACGCATTCGAATCCGTGCGGACATCGGGCTGCGGCACGAGCGGATTCGGCACGGGCTTCTGCGCGGCCTGTTCGGCCTCGCGGAGTTTCTCGGCTTCCTTTTCCTTCGCGGCTTGCTCCGCCGCGGCCTTCGCAGCGGCTGCTTTTTTCTCCTCGGCTTTTTTTGCTTCCGCGATTTTCGCCGCCTCGGCCTCCGCCGCTGCGAGCTGTTGTCCGACACGCTGCGCCGCTTCGGTCGTCCGGTTGAGCCGGAAATCCACCAAATCCCGCTGCCATCCCGGCGAGTCCTTCTTGATCTGCTCCAGCTTCGCCACGACCTCGCGATACCTCGCCTGCGCGCCCTGCAAATCCGAAGCCTTCTCCATCTCCTCGCCTTTTTTCACATTCAGAAATGCCTCCACAAATTTCTCCTGCGCGGCGTCGTTTCCTTTTCCGGGCGCAGAGTACTTTGGCGCTTCGCTGGCATCCGGTGCCGGCTTTCCCTCTTCCGGCACGCCCGCCTTCCGCTCAAACCGCTTCGCAGGACGATCCCATTCCTTCTGCACTTCCCACATCGCGATGGCGCGCGTGGCATCATACCCTGCGTTGGCGGAGCGCAGCTTGAGATTGGCGACATCCTCGCGGCCTTTCCGTGCGGACTGATTGTACGGATCGCGCGTGATGATTTCCTGATATTTTTTGTCCGCAAGATCGAAGCGCCCCAAATCCGTGTAGCCTTTCGCCTCCTTCTCAAGCTCCTTCACCTCTTCCACTTTTTGCCGGTGCTGCGGCGTCATCTGCTTGTTGAAATATTCCGGCGCCTCGATGTCCGTGAGCAGCCTTTGGGCTTCCGCAGAATTCGGATCCTGCTTCAGCGCCTCCTGCAAAGTCTGCACCGCGCTGGCGTAGTAGCCCTCGCTCGCGCGCTGCTCGGCGAGTTTTACTGCGGATTTTGTCAGGCCATTCACCGCGCTCTGGCGGTTCGTCGCGGTTGCCGGAGCACCGGCGGGGATGCCATCGGAGGCATTCTTAAAATGCGAAAATGCGTCCTCGAAATTTTTCTTTCTCAGCGCCTCCGTGCCTGCCGCTGTCTCGTTCTTCGCGAACTCTTCGCGCGAGACGCGGCGGCGGAGTTCCCGGATCGCCGTCGCTTCCACGCTGTTTCCAGTGCCCTCCTTCTCTATCGTATCGGGGCCGTCCAGCGCGGGGTGAATTTCGATTTCGAAATCCGTGCCTCCCTTGAGTTGGAGGCGGAGCGGGCTTTCGCGCTGGCTCAGTGGGGCGGAAGTCGCAGGCGGCGTGCCGGAGTCTTTCCGCGCAGTATCGAGTTCCGGTGCGTATCCGTCGTGCAGACTGAGCTTCGAGACATTGAAAGGTATTCCGGCTTGGAAATCGAATTCAAC
>JANXZI010000196.1 GCA_025355595.1 Spartobacteria bacterium | reverse complement strand
AATCGCGCGCCGGCCACGGCCTCGGGCTGAGCATCGCGAGAGAACTCGCGACCGCACAAGGCGGGGACGTGCGGCTGCTGCGTTCGGATGTGGCCGGGACGGAATTTGAACTGCGGCTCGCTACGGTGAACTCAAAGACATCTGGCAATCCGCTCTCGCCCCTGCTCACGCCCGCACCGAGTCCCACGGCGTTGTTGCGAATTCCCGGTTGACACAGGGTGGTCGTCAATTAGAGTGCGCGCCCTTTTTCCAACGGCAATGACGCCGCGGGACAAAGGGAAACCAACCAACCGCAGGAGGGTAAAACCGCCCGCCAGCACTGCAAAAAACACATGTCCCAACAACGTTCCAAACGATATCGCGCCGCCGCGGAAAAGCGCGATGACAAGAAAGTCTATCCGTTCGCCGAAGCCATCGCCGCTCTCAAGGCGATGCCCGCCACCAAGTTTGACCAGACCGTGACGCTTTCGTTCCGGCTTGGCGTGGACCCGAAGCAATCCGACCAGATGGTCCGCGGCACGTGCCCGCTTCCGCATGGCTCGGGGAAAAATGTCCGCGTGCTCGTCTTCGCGGAAGGCGCAGCAGCGCAGGCGGCGAAGGACGCTGGCGCGGAATTTGTCGGCTACAAGGACATGATCGAGAAGTGCGTCGGTGGTTTCCAAGATTTCGATGTCGCAGTCGCGACGCCCGGAGCGATGGCGGAAGTCCGCAAGCTCGGCAAAGTCCTCGGACCTCGCGGCCTCATGCCGAATCCGAAGACCGGCACCGTCACCGAAGACACGGCGAAAGCTGTGCGCGAAGTGAAGGCGGGCCGCGTCGAGTTCAAGCTCGATAAGAACGCGAACATCGCGGTGCCCGTCGGCAAGTTCAGCTTTTCACCGCAGCAGCTCGTGGAGAACGGCGCGGCGGTCATTGATGCCGTCATCAAGGCGCGACCCGCGACTGCGAAGGGCCGCTTTGTTGACAACATCACGCTCAGCGCGACGATGACGCCCGGCGTCACCGTGGACGCCACACAATTCCTGAAGTTCGCCTAAACCGAGGCCACCTACCATGCACCCAGCAAAAGCATCCGTCGTCACAGACCTCAACAAGCGGCTTAACGATTCGCCGTTCATCTTCGTCGCCGATTACACCGGCCTCAATGTCATGCAGTTCTCCGAGCTGCGCACCCGCCTCGACAAGGCCGGCGCGCGCTGCTCGGTCGTGAAAAATAGCTACCTCCGCCTCGCAGCGAAGGGTGCGGGCCTTCCCGACCTCGGCGAACTCCGCGGGCAAAACGCCATCGTCACTGGTGACAAGGACGTCGCCGCTGCGGCGAAAGTTCTGAAGAACTTCACAGCGGAATTCAAAAAGCCGACCATCCGCACGGGCGTGGTGGATCGCCTCATCGTCAGCAGCGAACAGATTCAGGCCATCGCCGATCTTCCTTCGCGCGATGTCCTGCTCTCGCAGCTCCTCGGCGTGCTCAGCGCTCCCGCGAGCAAGCTCGTCCGCCTGCTCAACGAGCCGGCCAGCCAGCTCGCCCGCGTCCTCCAGGCGAAAGCCGATCAGGGCGGCGGTGCAGAGAGTGCCAAGGCCCCCGAAAGTGCGGAGCCCGCGCCAGCACCGGCCCAAGAAACCGCGCCCAGCGAAGACAGCGCACCGAAGGCGGAAGCGGCTCCCGCAACCGAGAACACCAACGCCTAACCACTTCAAACCATGCCAACTTCCGAACCCATCTCAGCCCTCCGCCTGCACGAGAAAGACACCGGCAGCGCGGACGTGCAAGTCGCCGTCCTGACGGCGCGCATCAACCACCTCACCGAGCATCTCAAGGCCCACGCGAAGGATCACTCCTCGCGCCGCGGCCTGCTCCAAATGGTCGCACGCCGCCGCGGGCTGCTTGATTATCTCAAGCGCACCGCGACGCCGCGATACCAAGCGGCGCTCGATAAGCTGAGTCTGCGCAAGTAGGCTCCAGACAAGTTCCACGCTTCGCCCCGGTCTGTGCACCGGGGCGAATGCTTTTATCCGGTCAGACAAAAATATAGCCCCGCCACCGCCGAAACCGGGCGGAGGGTGAGCAGGGTAAACCAAACAATCGCCACACGGTTCGCCGGGACGCGGTTTCTGGTCTTAGACATTTAGCCACAGCTTCCCGCTCTCGTTCTTAATCCTAATCTTATTCTTAATCTTAATCCCTTCCCGGCTTTCC
>JANXZI010000082.1 GCA_025355595.1 Spartobacteria bacterium | reverse complement strand
GTCGCGCCGCGCGAGAGCGACTCGGGCGTGCCCCACGGTGTCGCCGTGCCCGCGAGCTTTGCCGTGGCGACGGTGAAGGCGTCGCGGAGATTCGCGGGGCTCGCCGCGCGTGCGGGTGCGAGGCCGAGCGTGCGGAATTCGCGCGCCAGCCACGCGAGGTCTTTTTCCGCCGCGATCTCCGCTAGTTGCCGCACTGCGGGGATGGAAATATTTTCCGCATCCTCCGGCGAGTGGCACAGGCGGACGGATGCGCCCGCCTGCGTGAACACGAGCGCGGGCCACGCGAAATGCGGCGTGCCCGCGATCTGCTCGACGGTGATCTTTTCCGGCAGGTCGCCGAAGGTCCACGACTTCCCGACTGGCCGCTCCCATTCACGCACGGCGCGATCCCACGCGGGAGTGCGCGCGGTCCCGATTTCATCGTGCAGCACCGAGAGATCGCGACCGGAGGCGATGACGCGCTTGCGGTCATCCACGATGTGAATGCGCGGCATGAGGTGCGCGGGCAGGCTGTCCGGCGGCCAGTCCCCGGCCTTCAGCGCGACGCGATACGTGCGCCGGATGTGCGCGGCGAGCGCGGGGAGAAAGTCTTCCTTGCCGGGATCAAAGGCCGCGGCGATCTCGCGCACCTTTGGCTCGAGCGGCTGCAAAGTTTTGCGAATCGTTTTCGGAAGCGCGCGGAGCAGCGTGCCGATCTGATCGGCCCTCATGCCGGGCACCATCCATTGCAGTTGCCCTGGGGTGAGCGCGCGCGCGACGGGCAGCGGGACGTTCACCGTCACGCCGTCCTTCTCGTCGCCGGGATTGTATTCGTACGAGAGCGGCAGGACGGTGTTCGCGAGGCGAACCTGCTCGGGGAATGCGTCACGATCATAGTCCACGCCCGAATCGCCGAGGAGGTCCGTCTCAGTTGCGCAGAGGAAATCGGGCTCGGTCGCGAGGCGCGCTTTCACGATGCGCTGGAGATCGTGCAGCGAGGACACCGCCTCGATGCGCGCGGCGTAGAATCGGTAGAGCATCTCGTCGAGCACGAGCGCACGGTGGTTTCGCACACGGGTCAGTGCGGTCTCCATTTTCACGCGGAGGCGCTGGTTTTCCGAAAAGAATCGAAGCTGGATCGGCGTCTCCGCCGCGATGAGCGCGCCGCGGATGAAAATTTCCGTGGCTTCCTTCGGCTCGATACGCCCGTAGTCCGTGAGCTTGCGCGCGACTTCGAGTCCGCCGAGCAGCGTGCGCTCCGTCGCGAGCACGCGGCCCGCCTTGGCGTCCCAATACGGATCGCCGTACCGGTGCGAGCAGAGGTGTGCGCCCAGTTCCACGATCCACTCCGGCAGGATGCGCGCGGCGGTGCGCGCGTAGAGCGCGGAGGTCTCCACGATCTCCGCGGCCATGATCCACTGGGGCTGCGACGGCGCCTTGCCCTTTTCCTCCGGCGGTTTGCGCGATCCTGATTGCGGCTTTTTCCCGCGCGCGAAAAGCCCGCTGCCGGGGAAGATCGTCGTGAGCCGGTTGCCGGTCGCCTTATACGTGTTGCGCTCCTCGCGCAGCGCAACGTGGCCGAGCAGCCCGGTAAGCACCGAGCGATGGATCGCCGCGTAGTGAATGTCGCGATCCGGCAGCGTCGCTTTCACGTCCATCGCATCGGCGAGTTGCCGGTGAAGGTCGCGCCACTCGCGCAGTCGGCTCGCGCTGTAAAAATTTCCCCTTGCCCAGCGGCGAAGCGCATTCCGACTCTCGGCTGGCGGCATCGCTCGCCAAATGCGCAGCAGCGTGACAAAGTCCGACTCCGGGTCCGCCGTCGCGCGGTGCGCGGCGGCGGCGGCCTCCTTCGCTTCCTCAGGGCGCTCGCGCGGATCGGGAATGCTCAGGCCCGCGGCGATGACGAGCACCTCGGGGAGCACGCCTTCTCTTTCCGCCTGGAGCATCATGCGTCCGAGCGTGGGATCGATCGGCAGCCGCGCGATGTCGTGGCCGAGCGGGGTCATCGCGTGCTCGTCGTTCAGCGCGCCGAGTTCATGCAGCAGCGTGTAGCCCGCCTGGATTGCGGCATTCGAGGGCGGGTTCAAAAATGGAAACGTCTCCACCTCGCCGAGGCGGAAGGCCTTCATCCGCAGGATCACCTCCGCGAGATTCGCACGCTGGATTTCCGGCTGCGTGAATTGCGGGCGCGCGGCAAAATCCTCCTGCGCGTAGAGCCGCACGCAGATGCCATCCTGCACGCGGCCCGCGCGACCGGCGCGCTGGTTCGCGCTGCTCTGCGCGACGGGCTCCACGGGCAGGCGCTTCGTGCGCGTGCGTGGATTGTAGCGGCTGATGCGCGCGAGGCCGGAATCAATCACATACCGGATGCGCGGGATCGTCAGCGAAGTCTCGGCGACATTCGTGGCGACAATCACTCGCCGTCGCGGCCCCGGCAAAAAAATCCGCTGCTGATCCGACGACGCCATGCGGCCAAAAAGCCCGAGCACCTCGAAGCTTTTCCCGAGCGTGCCTTCGAGCGCATCGCACGTGTCGCGGATGTCGCGCTCGGTCGCGAGGAAGACGAGCACGTCCCCGTCGTTTGACTCGATGAATGCCTCCTCGACCGCGCTCACCACGTCCTCGACGAGACTCTCGCCTTCCGCATCCGCGTCATTTTTGTAGCGCACCTCGACCGGAAAAAGCCGCCCGCTCGCCTCGATGATCGGCGCATTTCCAAACGCCGCCGAGAATGCCTGCGTGTCAATCGTCGCCGACGTGATCACCACTTGCAGATCGGGGCGCCGCGTGAGCAGGCCGCGCAGATGGCCGAGGAGAAAATCAATATTCAGCGAACGCTCGTGCGCCTCGTCCACGATGAGGATCGAGTAAGCGCGCAGCATCGGGTCGCCTTGGATCTCCGCGAGCAGGATGCCATCCGTCATGAACTTCACGAGCGTGTCGCGGCTCGTGTCATCGCCGAAGCGCACCTTGCATCCCACCTCGCGGCCCCACGGCACATTCAGCTCCTCCGCGACGCGCCGCGAGACGCTTGTCGCCGCCATGCGCCGCGGCTGCGTGCAGCCGATGCGTCCGCGCGCCTTCGTCACGAGCAGCCGCTCCAGGCACATCTTCGGGAGCTGCGTCGTCTTCCCGGAGCCCGTCTCACCCGCCACGATCACCACCTGATGCTGCGCGAGTGCAGCGACGATCTCCTCCCGCTTCCCCGAGACCGGCAGCTCGGGCGGATAGTGAATGCGGGGAGCTGGTCTTGGGTTCGGTGTTTGCAACGTGGGCCGGGAAGCTACCCATCCCCGCGCGGGAGTAAACCGGAGAGCGTCGCGCGGCGTTGCCGAATTTAAAGGGCTCACCACGGGGAAACTTCGCCACGTTCGTTTCAGTTTGAAGGTGCGCGCAGTTCGGGAAGGTGTCGCCTTCATCACGCCTCGTAGCCCGTCGTCCAGCGGACGAGATGCGAGTTCACCGCCGGATCCGGGCAATTCCTCGGCGTCCTCCGAATCGTCGGCCGAGGAGGTGGTATGCACTTTGCTACCACCTGTCTGTCCCTTGGTCTCGCGACCGGGAGCCTTGACGTTCCCTTCGCTCTACACTCAACCTAGTGTCATGTCCTCTAAGTCCGTGACTCAACAAATGCACACAGTTACAGAGGGGGCTAAATCCCATGCAGTCCTGGCATGTATCACGAACTTAGAGGACATGACACTAGCTTTCCGCGAAAGATTTCGTCCGATCCCTCTTTTCAATTTTCCGGTCGTGTTCCTATGAGAAAACAAATCCTCCTTTCCACCATCGCGTTGCTTGCGGTGCCGCTGGAATTCCGCGGCGACGATCAGGTGCGGTCCGTCCAGGAGGAACTGCGGCGGCGGCATCTTTATTTTGGTGACATTGACGGGCGGCGCTCCGGCGAACTTTCCGAAGCGGTGCGGCGTTACCAAAAGCGGAAGGGATTCGTGGCGAGTGGCACCGACGACCGCGACACGCTCCGCTCGATGGGGCTCGCCGTCCGGCTCCCGGGCGAGCGGGCACCGAAGGAAATGGAATGGCCCGCCGAGCCGGTGCTCCGCAGCGACACGCCCATCGCCGCACCCGCCGCCATCGAGGCCGTGATCGAGGAAACCGGAATTTTGCCCGAAGTCTTCACCCCGAAGCTGACGTTCAAGCCCCCCACGGAAAAGGAAATCATCCGCGCGTCGGCGCAGACCGTGCGTGTCTCCACCAAGACTCCCTTGCCGCCCATCGCCTCGCGCAACGATCCGCGCCTCGCGCCGGCGCATCTCGTCTTGTTTGCCAAAAATTACGTCCGCTCGCTCTCCTCCAAGCGGCTCCAGGATCAGCTCCACTTTTACGGGGATCGCGTGCAGTATTTTCACAGCGGCACGGTGGATCGGCGGATCATTGAGCGCTCGCTGGTCGAGTACGCGCGCCGCTGGCCCAGCCGGAAGTACACCATCGGCGAGGTGATTGATTACGCGCCGATCCGGGGCCGTGGCGAAATCGTCCTGACCTTCCGCGTGCATTTCCAACTCAAGGGCCAGGGGAAGAAAGTGGAGGGCATCACGGAAAATCGCGTCGTCATCAACGCCGCGACCGCGGACCCGCGGATCATTTCGGTGGACGAGCGGCGGGTGAGAAAATAATCGGGGGCCGAGTGCAGCCGGGCTGACGTATCGGGTACGAAGATGAAGGTTCAGACAAAAATCCTGCTGCTGTTGTTTCTCATCGTCCTGACCTTTATCGGCGGGCTCATCACGATGCGCATCCTCGGCGCAGCGAAACTCCGCGCCATCGCCGCCGCGCGCGCAGAGGAACGCAACCGAATGTTCGACGAATTCCTCAGCGAGCGAGGCGACAACCTCAAGGTGCTCGTGGAGGACTCGACGAACTGGGACGACCTCGTCCGCGCGATTGCGAAGAACGATCAGGCGTGGGCCACCGCCACCATCAGCGACCACACGCTCGCGACCTACCGCGCGAACGCGATTTGGATCTATCGCCCCGACTTCACGCTCTTCACCTCGATCAACAACCGCTACGCCGACAACTTGCGCGAGGCGCCGCTGCCGCCCGAAGCGCTCCGCGCGCTCTTCGCCGCGCAGCAGCCCGCCCACTTTTTCCTCCGCGTCCCGCAGGGCTGGATGGAAGTCCGCGGCGGCACCATCCATCCCTCGCAAGACCGGCTTCGGGAAACCAAGGCGCAGGGCTACTTCCTCGCAGGCCATATTTGGATTGATGAGAATATCCGGCGGATGTCGCTCTTCACCGAATACAAAATCCGCATCGTCACCGGCGAAGAAATGACCGTCGGCGCTCTGAGCGCGGAGGAGGAGGGGCAGATTCGCTTCACGCGCGACCTGGCCGGCTGGGACGGCCAGCGCATCGCGCAGATCCTGGTCGAGCACGATTCGCCGATCATCCGCCAGTTCAATGCCGCCGGGCGTCGGCTCTTCGTGGCGCTCATCATTTTCGCCGTCGTGCTTTTCCTCGGCCTCACCATTTCGCTCGTCCGATGGGTGCGCCGTCCGCTGCGGGTCATCTCGCGGCATTTGCAAAATGAGGAGCCGGCCGGACTCGTGCCGCTCTCGCGCGAACGGAATGAGTTTGGCCGGCTCGCGGAATTGATCCTGCGCTTCCGCAACACGGAGGCGATGCTGCTGCAGACCGAGGAGCAGCTCCGCCACTCGCAAAAAATTGACGCCGTCGGCCGCCTCGCCGGCGGGGTCGCGCACGATTTTAACAACCTGCTCACCGCGATCATCGGCTTTTCGGAACTCCTCGAAATCCGTTTTGAAAATGACCCTGCCACTCTCGAGGAAGTCCGGATGATCCGCACGGCCGGCGAGCGCGCGGCCTCGCTCACGAAGCAGCTTCTCGCCTTCAGCCGGAAGCAGCTTCTCCAGCCGGTCGTCCTCGATCTGAACGCCCTCGTCCGCGAGACGGAAAAGCTGCTCCAGCGCGTCATCGGCGAGCACATCCGCATTGCGCACGAATTGCTGGATGACGAAGCGCGCGTCCGCGTGGACCCCGGCCAGCTGGAGCAGGTCCTCATCAATCTCGGCGTCAACGCGCGCGATGCGATGCCCCGCGGCGGCACCCTTACGATCAGCACCCAGCTCCTCACGTTCGACGCCGACGAACTCGTCTCGCGGGGGATTGACTCCAAGCCCGGCGAATACGTCGCGCTCGCCGTGGCCGACACCGGTTCGGGCATGGACGACGAGACGCGCGCGCGCATCTTCGAGCCATTCTTCACCACGAAGGGACCGGGCAAAGGAACCGGCCTCGGGCTCTCCACCGTTTACGGCATCGTCAAGCAAAGCGGTGGCGGGATCGGCGTCGAAACGGAAATCAATCGCGGCAGCCGCTTCACGATTTTTCTGCCCCGCGAAACCGCGCCCGTCGAGCCGCCCAAGCCCGGGCCGACCCGCCTCCAGCGCACCAGCCGTGCGCAGACGATTCTCGTCGCCGAAGACGAGGAAGTGGTGCGCCAGCTCATCCATGCCGTCCTGCGCGACGCGGGTTACGAAGTGCTCTGCGCCGCCACTCCCACCGAAGCCATCGAGATCGCCCGCCAGCACAAAGGGGCCATCGATCTTTTCGTCACCGACATCGTGATGCCCGAGATGCACGGGCCCGCGCTTGCCGCGAAAATCGCCGAAATCCGCCCCCTCACCCGCACCCTTTATGTTTCCGGGTATTCCGAAAATGAAATCAGCGCGCAGGGCGTCATCGATCCCGATCTCGAGTTCCTTCCGAAACCATTCAGCCACCAAAGCCTCGTCCGCAAGGTGCAGGCGGTCCTCGCCGACGCGGCTCCCGGGCCTGTCGGCCCGAAGTGATTTCGGGCGCGCTCCGGCTCCTCACCCTTGCCAGAGCGACTTCCACACGAAGTAGGCCCACGGCACATTCAGGTCCTCCGCGACGCGCCGCAAGACGCTCGACGCCGCCATCCGTCGCGGCCGAACCGGTCTCGCCTGCCACGATCACGACTTTGGTGGATTCGCGAGCGCGGCAAAGATATCAGCCCGCTTCGAGCTGAGGGCGTGCCGAAATGCTCGCCGGGGGCACGTCTATCCTGAGTGACGTTTTCCATTGAGTTTGCCGATGGCATCAGTGACAAGCGTCCCGATGATTGCTACGGGAAAAGGTGCCAGGCGTTCGGGACGGCTTGGGATCGGTGTCTTCGTGTGCGAACAGGATTTTTCTGCCGGGCCTCCAGCCGCCGGGCGAGGCACCTAAAACTAAAACGCAGAGCCAGTCGGTCCAAACCTTAGTCAGCAGAACAAATATGGAGCACCGCATCCTTCGGACGATGCGGTGTTGAGTACCCGAAAGAAATTCCTCCCATGAACCCCTTTGGCACCCCAAGGCGCAGCCGTCTGCTGCTCGCATTCTTCATCCTCGCCGGCATCGCGGGACTTTTTATTTTCCTCCGCGCCACGCGGCCTGAGGACTCCGCGCCAGCGAAAGCGGCAATTGAGCAAGAGGCGAAAGAAGATGTTGCGTCCGGCGCGAAAGCGGATGCGGTGGCGAAACGCAGCGGGACAAAGTCGGATCGCGAGAAGCTGGCGAATCTCGACCGGCGTGCGACGCAGGTCGCGAGGCCGGCGGCGGAACGCGAGGCGGCGCTGGCGAAATTGCGCGCAAAGATGCCGGGGGTGGATGTGCAATTTGATCCCGTCACCGGCTCGGCGAATCACGTCATGGCGGCGGGAAAATTTCTCACGGGCGCGGCGGCGTTGGCGGGTCCGGTGAACGGCGATTTTTACGCGCCGGTGCGGGATTTCATCGCCGAGTATGCAGCGATTTTCGGCCACGGTGCGGAGGCGATCGAGGGCGCGCGCATCACGCGCGAGGATGTCACGGCGCACAGCGGGCTGCGCACCGTCGTGTGGCAGCAGGAACTCGGAGGCGTGCCGGTTTACAACACGATCCTGAAGGCGAACCTGACGAAGCGCGGCGAACTGGTGACGCTCGGCAGCCACTTCATGAGCGACCCGGCGGCGGCGTCGCAGTTGGCACCTGCGGAGCGCGTGGCGTTCATCGCGCAGCCGCCGGTGGATGTGGCAAAGGCCATCTCGGTCGCGGCGGCGAATCTCGGCGATGTGGTCGCGCCGGAGGACGCGCGCGCCATTTCCGATCCGCAGGGTGCGGAGCGGCGGCAGCGATTCCAGGCACCGAAGCTGAGCGACACGAATGCGGGCCTGACGTGGCTGCCGATGAGCGCGGGCGAGGTGCGCCTCGCGTGGGATGTGACGCTGATGAGCCTCGCGCAAAACGAGATGTTCCGCGTGGTGGTGGACGCGCAAAGCGGCGAGGTGCTCATGCGGACTTCGCTGACGAATGACGACGTGAATCCGACCTACCGCGTGTACGCGGATGCGACGACGAAGAAGCCTTTTGACAGCCCGAATCCGATGCTGCCGGGCACACCGACGCCGAGTGGCGCGCAGGCCGCCGAGGTGCCGCGGCAATTCGTCACGCTCCAGGCGCTGGATCTCACGGCTTCGCCGAACGGATGGATCAATGACGGCATCTTCGAGACGGTGGGCAACAATGTGGACGCGCACACGGACACGAATGCGGACAATGTCGCCGACCTGCCGCGCCCGAATGGCGGTCCATCGCGCCTCTTCGATTTCCCGATGGATCTCACGCAGGCGCCGAGCACCTATAAGGACGCGGCGGTGGTGCACCTGTTCTACCTGAACAACTGGATGCACGACAAACTCTACGCGCTCGGGTTCACGGAGACGGCGGGCAATTTCCAGACGAACAATTTCGGACGCGGCGGCAATGGCAATGATCCCGTGCAGGCGGATGCGCAGGACGGCAGCGGGACGAACAATGCGAACATGTCCACGCCGACGGACGGCAGTTCGCCGCGGATGCAGATGTATATTTTCACCGGGCCGACGCCGGATCGCGACGGCGACTTCGACGACGTGGTGCTGCTCCACGAATACACGCACGGACTGAGCAACCGGCTGGTCGGCGGCGGCGTGGGGATCAGCGCGACGGCGACGCGCGGCATGGGCGAGGGCTGGTCGGATTTCTACGGCGTGACGCTGATGGCCGATCCGGCGTCCGACCCGAATGCGGTCTATCCCGGCGGCTCGTATGCGACGCTGAACTTCGTCGCAGGCATGACGACGAATTACTACTACGGCATCCGCCGCTATCCGTATTCGACGGACCTGACGAAGAATCCGCTGACCTTCCGGGACATCGATCCGACGCAGGCGAGCGCACACACGGGCATCCCGCTGAGCCCGCTCTTTGGCTCGTCAAACAGCAACCCGTCCGAGGTTCACAATGTCGGCGAGGTGTGGTGCATGGCGCTGTGGGAGTGCCGTGCAAATCTGATCACAAAACTCGGGCCGACGGGAAATCAATCGGTGCTCCAACTCGTGACGGACGGCATGAAGCTCGCGCCGGCGAACCCGACCCTGCTGCAGGCGCGCGATGCAATCATCCAGGCCGATCTGGTGAACAACGCGGGCGCGAACAAGGGCGAACTGTGGGCGGCATTTGCCAAGCGCGGCATGGGCGCGAGCGCGACGGCGCCCGCGAGCAGCACGACGACGGGCGTGGTCGAGGCGTTCGACGTTCCGGACGATCTCGGTGTTTCACCGATGACGGGTATCGCGGCGAGCGGGACGATTGCGGGGCCGTTTGCGTCATCGAGCTACACGCTCTCGAACAGCGGTGTGGCGGCGTTGAACTGGACGGCGGTGCGCACGCAGCCGTGGGTGGCGATTTCGCCGACGGGCGGCACGCTTGCGCCGGGGGCGAATGTGACCGTCACCGTTTCGTTCCCCGGTGCGGCGAACGCACTGGCCGCGGGGTCGTATCTGGACACGGTCACTTTCACGAACACGGGCAACGGAGTGAAGCAGACGCGCGCGGTGCAGCTCACCGTGCTGGCGCCGGGCAGCCAGGTGTTTTACGACGGGTTTGAAAGCGGCACGCTGAATCCGGCGTTCTGGACCTCGACGGGCACGAACACTTTCCGCACGCTGGTGACGAATGCGAACACGCCGCGCGCGGGGAGCTATCACCTCACGATGGACTCCTCGGTGGACGGCACATACTCGCGCAACGAGGCGACGCTGACGCTGAACCTCGCGGGCAGGACGGGCGTGCAGTTGAAGTTCTGGGCGAAGATGTTCAGCGACGAGGCGGATGGCCCGCCGACGAGCCCGTTCATGACCGGGGCGGATTTCGACGGCGTGGCGATCAGCCTCGATGGGACGACATGGTACGAGGCGCGCGGGCTGCGCGATCTCGGGGCCAGCTATGGGCAATACACCGTGGACCTCGACGCGGCGATCTCGTCGCACGGGTGGAGCTATAATTCGGCGTTCAAGATCCGTCTCAACCACTACGACAACTACACGATCCCGACGGACGGGTTTGCCTTCGACGATGTCGAGGTGACGGCTGCGGTCACCAATGCGCTGACCGTCACCGCGCCCGCGAGCGTGACCGAAGGCGTGGGCACGGTGATCGGCACCGTGAGCGTGCCGAGCGCCCCGGCGAGTGATCTCACCGTGAATCTCACGACCACGGACGGTGCGGAACTCACCGTGCCTGCCACGGTGACGATCCTCGCCGGGCAGACGAGCGCGACTTTTTCGATCACCGTCGTGGACGACACGCGGCTCGACGGCACGCAGAATGTGGCGGTGGTCGCGACGGCTGCGGGCTACACGCTCGGCACGCGCACGATCGCGGTGAATGACAACGAGAGCGCAACGCTTTCCGTCTCGGCTCCGGCGTCCGTGTCCGAAGGCGCGGGGACGGCCACCGGCACGGTGACGATGAGCGCGCCGGCGGGGAGCGATGTGTCGGTGAGTCTCACGTCGGGCGACCCGACGGCGCTCCAGGTTCCGGCGGCGGTGTTGATTCCCGCGGGGCAGAGTTCGGCGAACTTCACGATCACGGTCGTGGATGATACGAAGATCAACGGCACGCATTCCGCCACGATCACCGCGCATGTGGCGGGCTGGACGGACGGGGCGGCGACCGTCGCCGTGCAGGATAATGAGAGCACGAACCTCACGCTGACGCTGCCCGCGACCGTGACCGAGAGCCTCACCGGCACCGGCACCGTGACGATCTCCGGCACGCTCCCGTCGGCGCTCACGGTCTCGCTTTCGTCGGGCAACACGTCGCGCCTCACGGTGCCCGCGAGCGTGACCATCGCCGCAGGATCCACCTCGGCGAGCTTCACGCTCACCGCGCCGAACAACGCGCTGACCGACGGGACGGCGACGGTGCCCGTCACGGTGAGCGCCGCCGGTTTCGGCAACGGTACCGGCACGACGAACGTGCTCGATAACGACGTGCATCATTTTAACATCGGCACCATCGCGTCGCCACAGACGCGCGCGGTGGCGTTCACGGTGAGCATCACGGCGAAGGACGTGAATGACGTGACGATCGCGAGCTACGCGGGCGCACCGGCGCTCGCGGCCACAGGCACGGCAGGCGCCGTGACGATCTCCCCGGCGACGTCGAGCGGATTTGTGAGCGGCGTGTGGACGGGCAGCGTGACGGCGAGCACGATGAGCAACAGCGTGGTGCTGACGGTGAACGACGGCGCGGTGCACACGGGCGCGAGCAATGCGTTCAACGTGACCGCGGGGGCGCTGCATCATTTTGGATGGAGCACGATCGCGAGCCCGCAAAATGCCGGCGCGGCGATCAGCACGACGATCACGGCGCAGGACGCGGGGAACAACACGGTCACGGGCTTCGCCTGGACCGCGGCGCTGAACTGCGGGGCGGCGGCGAGGACGGTGGGCGCGGGCACCGGTACCACGACGACGCTGCCGCTCTACACGTACTACGAGGACCAGCGTTCGCAGGTCATCTATTTGCAAAGCGAGGTCGGAGCCGCGGGGACGATCAAGGGGCTCACGCTGAATGTCACCACGCTGCCGGGGCAGACGATGAATAACTGGACGATCCGGATGAAGCACACGTCGCTCACGAGTTACGCGAGCGCCGCGTGGGAGAGCACGGGCTGGACGACGGTCTATCAGGCGAACCAGACGATCACTTCTACGGGGCTGAACACGTTCACTTTCACCACGCCATTTGCCTACGACGGCGTGAGCAATCTGATGGTGGACTTCAGCTTCAACAATTCCTCGTGGACGAGTGCGGGGGGCGTGACCTACACGGCGGCGAGCGCGACGCGGACGATCTATTTTTACACGGACAGCGGATACGGCGATCCGCTGACCTGGTCGGGCACCACGAGCCCGCCGCCGCTCACGAGCACGATCCTGCCGAACCTCCAGCTTCAGATGGATCGGACGATCCCGATCAGCCCGAGCGTGACGGGGAATTTCAGCAATGGCGTGTGGACGGGGACGGTCGCCGTGCAGCAGGGCGCGACGGGCGTGACCCTGCGTGCCGACGACGGCGCGGGGCACACGGGGGACAGCAATTCATTCAGCGTGAATGGAACGGTGAGTGCGAATCCGCAGTCCGTGACGGTGCCTTTTGGCACGGCGACGGCGATCACGCTGACGGGGCAGGACAGCGCGAATCCCGGCGCGGTGCTGACTTATTCCGTCGTGACTTCGCCGACCCACGGCACGCTCACCGGCACCGCGCCGAATGTGACCTACACTCCGGCGACGGGCTACAACGGGGCGGACAGCTTCACCTTCAAGGCGCAGAACGGGGCCTCCGCGAGCACGCCGGCCACGGTGTCCCTCACGATCAACCCCGGCACGCCGACGGCGACGGCGCAATCGGCGAATGTCGCGTTCAACACGGGCCTGGCGCTCACGCTTGCGGGGACCGATCCGGACGTGCCGCCGCTCACGCTCACGTATGCCATCGCCACGCAGCCCGCGCATGGGACCATCACGGGCACCGCGCCGAATGTCACTTACACTCCGACGACCGGCTACAACGGCGCGGACAGTTTCACCTTCACCGCGAGCAATGGCACGAACACGAGCGCGCCCGCCGCGGTCTCGCTCACGGTCGCCACCGGCACGCCGACGGCCGTGCAGCAGACGGTGAGCACGACGCTAAATGTCGCCAAGGCCATCACGCTCACCGGCAGCGATCCGAACGTGCCGCCGCTGACGCTCACGTATTCCATCGCATCGCCGCCCGCGCACGGGACGCTTTCCGGCACCGCGCCGAATCTGACCTACACGCCGACGACGGGCTACACGGGGCCGGACAATTTCACCTTCACGGTGAGCAACGGGACGTTCACGAGCACGGCTGCGACGGTGGTGATCAGCATCGGCACGCTCGCGATCGTCGAGCCGATGATCGCCCTTTCCAGCACGACCACAGGCGGATTTTCGAAGGCTCCGCTCATCCAGGGCGGCGATGGGAATTTCTACGGCACGACGAGCTTGGGCGGCGGCAGCAATCTCGGCACGGTTTTCAAAATGACGCCAGCGGGCGTCATCACCACGCTGGTGAATTTCTACGGGGCAAACGGGGCGACGCCGCTGGGCGGACTCGTGCTCGCCAGCGACGGGAATTTCTACGGAACCACGAGCACGGGCGGGAACAGCAACCTCGGCACGATCTTCAAGCTCACGCCGGGCGGCGCGTTCAGTACGCTCGTGCATTGCACCTCGTCCACCG
>JANXZI010000068.1 GCA_025355595.1 Spartobacteria bacterium | reverse complement strand
GCGTGGGGACTGCCGAAGGATGAGTTCAAGGACAACGGCGGATGGCCGCACCAGATCTACGTGCGCGAGGCGCGGCGGATGATCGGGAGCTTCGTGATGACCGAGCACGAGCTGATGAAAAAGAAGCCGACGCCCGACTCGATCGGCATGGGCAGCTACGGAATTGATTCGCACAACATCCAGCGCTACATCACGCCCGAGGGCTATGTGCAAAACGAGGGCGACATCGGCGTGCCCACGAAAGGCCCGTATGAAATCGCCTACGGCTCGCTCATTCCGAAAAAGGGCCAGTGCGACAACCTCCTCGTGCCCGTCGCGGTTTCGAGTTCGCACATCGCCTTTGGATCGATCCGCATGGAGCCGGTCATCACGAAGCTCCCGATCATCCGCCGCGCCTCGCGCACGTAGATCTGGTGCGGCCATCCGCCGTTGTCCTTGAACTCATCCTTCGGCAGTCCCCACGCCTGCATTTTCTCGCGCACCTCGGCGGGCACGCGCGGATCGTTCGCGATGAAATACAGCCAGCCCTTTTGATACGCCTCGTGCTGCTGCAAAATCTCCCGGCGCTTTGCGTAGTCCGCCTCGGGGTATTCGTAATTGCGCCCGATGTTGTCCGTGCTGAACGGCCCGTGGTTGTTCGTGTCGGTCTTGTGGTTCGCGATGAGATCAAATTTTCCGAACGTCTCGTTCCAGCCCCCATTGAAGACGCGCAGTAGCAGCTCGTAATTCTTCGCGTCGTAGCCTTCCGGCTTTGGAAACGGGATGCGGTTCTCCGCGTGCTGCGTGAGGCACATGCGGTAGCAATACGCCTGCACCTTTTTGTCGCCCGCGCCGTACTCGCCCGGCGGCTCCGCGCTCACGCCCGGCAGCACGCCGCTCTTCGGGTCGCCGGGCACGACGTACGCGCTGATGTTCAGCGCCGGGCCAGTGCCGTCCTTTCCGTACGGGCCGAAGTGGTGCCGGTGATGCAGCACGCCCGTCTGCACGCCCGCCCACTCCTCGCCATACGTGGCCTTCGCCTCGCGCCCGACGTGATATTCCACGCCCGCCGCCGCCATCAGATCGCCCTCGTAAGTCGCATCAATGAACATTTTCCCCTCGTAGGTCTTCCCGCTCAGCGTCGTGATCGCCGTGATGCGCGCGCCGTCCTTCTTCACGCCCTTCGCGCGGTCGAGCCACTCGTCGCGCTGCACGGGGATTTCAAATTCGCGCACGAAATCCTCGAACACCTTCTCCGCGACGTGCGGCTCGAAAATCCACATCGTGCGCGCATCGCCATCCATCGCCGGAGTGCCCTGGCCCTTGTTGCCGTACTCCTCGCGTTTCTGCCAGGTCCAAGCGCCGGGCGTGTCGTAGTGCATCCACACGCGGTGGTAAAATTCACGCGCCAGCCCGCCGATGACCGCCTTGTTCCCCGTGTCGGAAAAGCCGAGCCCGCCAGCGGAAAGTCCGCCGAGATGCTTGTCCGGTGAAACAATGATCACCGTGCGCCCCATCTTTTTCGCCTGCACCGCCGCGGTCACCGCCGCTGCGGTGCCGCCGTAGATCACGATGTCATGCCCCGCCGCGTGCGCGGCGAGTGAGAGGGCGGAGAGCAGGAAAATATGGAGCGTGGATTTCATAAGGGGCAGGGGTCTTGGTTTTTCCGAATGGTGGAGGGGCCACGGTGGCGGCTCAATTTGAATCGTCCACCAGACGGAGGGGAACATCGGAAGCCAACCACCCGCCCGCCCGCTTTGGCGACGCCGCTACCGCTCCTTCCCGCGCAGGTCGTCCTCCTCATCGCCGAGCAATGTCTCCAGCATTTTCTCGTGCCGGTTGAGAAAATCGCGCGTCACATTGTAATGCTCCGTCTCCGTGTAGGCGACCTCGCGGATTCCTTCGGCACTGAACTCGTAAATCCGTGCGTGCGGATACGCGAGCAGGATGGGCGAATGCGTCGCGATGACGAGCTGGCTGCGATGATACACGAGCCGGTGCATGAGCGTGAGCACCGCAAGTTGGCGCTGAGGCGAGAGCGCTGCTTCCGGCTCGTCGAAAAGATACAGCCCGTCGCCCTGCAGACGGTTCAGCAGGAGCGCGAGGAAGGATTCGCCGTGCGACTGCCGGTGCAGCGAGGTGCCGCCGAATGCCGCGAAGCCGTGGCCGCAGTTCTCCATCCTGTCCATCTCCTCGAGTTCCGTCGCCACATTGTAAAAACTCTCCGCTCGCAGGAACCAGCCGTCGCTCGGATAGCCCGTCCGCGAGAGCCGCAGCGCGCCATCCAGAGGCGACGATGATGCGATATTTTCCGTCGCCCGCTTCTTCCACCCACCCTCGGGACTGAACCCCGCCTTGCGCGCGATGGCTTCGAGCACGGTGGATTTCCCCGACCCATTTTCGCCGATGAAAAATGTGACCGCCGGGTGAAACTCCAGCCGCTCCCGCGCTGCGAGCGCCTGCACCGCCGGGATGGTGAACGGCCAGCCTTCTCCGGGATTTTCGAGCATGACGGAATGCAGAAACCCACCGCCCCGAAACGTCGGCCGCCCGGCCTCGCCGAGATCGAGGCTGCGCTGGCTGCTGCGTTTTCTGGTCGGCATGGGCGGGTGGCAGGTTGCCTCTCCAAATCGCTAGGTCAGCCAGATTATTGCGTGCTTATCCGGTGGCGTGACAGAGGCGGATGAATTTGGAAGCCATGGACCAAGAAGGAATGCCGGATTTCCATGGTTTCATGGCTTCTAAATTCAAAACGCAACCCCGCACCACAGCTTCGAGCGTCTCATGTCACGCAAACGGATATGCAGGGATTATTGCCTCCAAATGCATATCGTTCACTTTCGGTGTTCGGGCGGCTGCTGCGGTTTTCCAACTCGTCCAACAGGCATTGCTTCGCCGGTCAGAGTCTTGTTTGCCTTGTATGATGTCTTGCCATCCGGCGGGCATATGCCGCCCGCAATACGCCGATTAACGCAGGCGGAAAAAAGAAACGGCAGCACCGTGGCGAGGACCGCCATCGTCGCGACACGCAAGTAGCGGAATGGAGCCGCGAACCGCGACCAGAAGGTCTGGGTAATCATCGTTCCATCCGCCCGCACTTCGTATGAGATGCATTCCCGTCCGCGCGTCTCCTCGACGAACGCATCTACCTCCCGTGGCGACATTGCAGAGAGATTGTGGACATGAAGGTGGCATTGCTCGCAGAAGCGGCGCTTCGAATCCCCGGTCATGCTCTTCCATTCTTTCGGGCATGGCTTCTCGATTCGCAGTGGTGGCGGTTGGTCTTTCATTGGGGGTGAAGTTAATTTCCTCCGCGCTCTTCCGAGCGCGCCTGCGCGGTCACCGGTCGCACTCGCCCATCACAAAATCGAGCGAGCCGAGGATGCTCACGACGTCGCTCATCATGTGGCCGGGAAGGAGCTTCGGCAGGATGCTGAGATTGATGAAGCTGGGGCTGCGGATCTTCAGGCGGTAGGGCGTGCCGCCGCCCTTGCTGTAAATGTAGAAGCCGAGTTCGCCCTTCGGGTTTTCCGCGCCGAAATAGATTTCGCCTTCGGGTGCCTTGAGGCCCTCGGTGTGGATGATGAAGTGGTGGATGAGTTCCTCCATCTTCGTGAGCACCGTCGTCTTCGGCGGGGGATAGTTCTTCGGATCGTTCACATACCATGCGCCGCCGGGCATGGTGTCGCAGACTTGGCGTAGGATGCGGACGCTCTGCTTGATTTCCTCCATGCGGACGAGGTAGCGGTCGTAGCTGTCGCCGATGGAGCCGAGCGGGATGTCGAATTCATACTGCTCGTAGCCGCAGTAGGGCTGGCGCTTGCGGAGGTCGTGATCGATGCCGCACGCGCGGAGGTTCGGGCCGCTGAGGCCGTAGGAAATGGCGTCGGCTTTCGAGATGGTGCCGATGTCCTTGGAGCGGTCCACGAAGATGCGATTGCGCGTGAGCAGCTTGTCCGTCTCGTCCACGACAGGCAGCACGCCGTCGCAAAATTTCCGCACGTCGCTGATGATGCCCGCATTGATGTCGCGCACCATGCCCCCGATGCGCGTGTAGCTCGTGGTGAAGCGCGCGCCGGTGATTTGCTCCATCAGGTTGTACACGATTTCGCGCTGCTGGAAGGTGTAGAGGAAGACGGTCATCGCGCCCGTATCCATCGCGAAGCAGCCGATGCCGAGCAGGTGCGCGCTGATGCGCGCGAGTTCGCAGCAGAGGACGCGGATGGCCTGGCCGCGGGCGGGCAATTCCCAGCCCATGAGCTTTTCCACGGCGAGCGCGTAGGCGACGTTGTTTGCGACGGGGGCGAGGTAGTCGAGCCGGTCCGTGTAGGGGATGAACTGATTGTAAGTCATGTTCTCCGCGATCTTCTCGTCGCCGCGGTGAAGGTAGCCGACCTCGGGCGTGGCCTTCGTGATGTATTCGCCATCCATCTCCAGGATGAGCCGCAGCACGCCATGCGTCGCGGGATGCGACGGCCCCATGTTGATGATCATCTTCTCGCCGAGCGCATCCCCTGCGGTCTTTGAGATGCCGGCCTCTGCGCGGGCGATGGTGTCGGGAATTTCAAACTCAACGGTGCTGGCAGCCATGTGTGGAAAAATTGTGCGCGCGACGATGCGAACGACAGGGGAGTGGCGCAAGGCATTTTCCAAAATCGGGCGAGGAACGGAGGGAAGCGTCGCACAGGTTCGGCGACCGATGGAACACGCCGCTCCAAGCGCGGGCTGGATGGGAGGTTCGATCGAAGGCCACGAAAGTGCGCGCGGAGCGAGGCACGGCACCCTCGTCGCAAACTGCTCATTGCTACGCTGCCTGCCCGCTGGTAGCTGCGTGCCATTGATGCCCCGCAGATCCTCACCCTCCCAACTGTGGGCAAGATTTCGCGACCTGCTGCTCGACGAAAAGGAAATCCCCGGCGAGCTTTTGTGGCTGCAGGAAGCACTTTCTGCAAAATGAACGAAATGAATGCCGGGAAACCGGGACAAGCATTGCGAGCATGAACCCCAACGAACCAGCGCCAGACGAAATCTCGCAGCCCACGATCCTCATGCAGGGTGGGAAAGGGAACGCGCCTGCCGCTGCGCCCGTCGCGGACGCCGCGCCGAGTCCCGTGCTCACCGCGGGCTCGGACAATTACCAGCTCGGCGCGGAGATCGCGCGGGGCGGCATGGGCTTCATCATGCTGGCCGAGGACACGAAGCTCGGGCGCACCGTGGCTGCGAAGATGATGCTCTTCGACGCCGATGTGGACGGCGAGGTGCGCCAGCGGTTCATCCGCGAGGCGAAGGTGCTCGCGCAGCTCGCGCATCCGAACATCGTGCCCGTCCACGACATCGTGTGGGAGGATGGCGCGCCGCTTTTCTACACGATGAAGCTCGTGAAGGGTGTCACGCTCAAGGACGTGCTCGCGCGCCTCGCCGAGCGCGACGCGGAGACGCTCGCGAAGCATCCGCTGCCCGTGCTGCTCACCATCTTCCAGAAGATCTGCGACGCGCTCGCCTTTGCGCACAGCAGGGGGTTCATCCACCGCGACCTGAAGCCGGAGAATGTGATGATCGGCGAGTTCGGCGAGGTGCTCGTGATGGACTGGGGGCTCGCGAAGAAGCTCAAGGACGAGGACGAGATCATGCAGGGCGAGGCCGATCCGCTCAGCACGCGCATCGTGCAGCTCGCGCCCGACGGCGCGACGCTCCAGGGCACCGTGATGGGCACGCCGCAGTTCATGTCGCCGGAGCAGGCGCGCGGGGAAATCACCGCGCTGGACGAGCGCTCGGACATCTTCTCCCTCGGCGGCATCCTCTACGCCATCCTCACGCTGCGCCCGCCCGTCGAGGGCAGGACGCTGGACGAGGTGTTGAAAAAAGTGCGCGCCGCGAGCATCACCGCGCCGTCGTTCTTTGGCTCCAGCACCGGCAGCGGCAAGCCCGGCGAAAAGGGCGAGGTGCTGGAGGCCAGGAAGATCAAGCCCCTGCCGCATTGCCCCGGAGGCCGCGTGCCGCATGCGCTCTCCGCCGTGGTGATGAAGGCGCTCTCGCTGCGCTGCGAGGACCGCTACCAGTCGCTCACGGAGTTCAGCGCCGACATCGCCAAGTATCAGGCCGGCTTTGCCACCAAGGCCGAGAACGCCAGTTTCATGAAACAAATCATCCTCCTCATCAAACGCAACAAGGGTGCCTTCCTCACGGGGTTCGTGGCGTGGCTGCTCATCACCGCGCTTGCGGTGTGGTTCGTCATCAATCTGCGCGCGAAGGAGCGCCGCGCCGTCGCGGGTGAGCAGAGCGCGAAGGCCAGCGAACAAGTCGCCAAGCAGGCGCAGAGCGTCGCCGTGCAGGAAAAGGAAGCCGCCCGCCAGTCGCTCGCGAAGTCCGCGCTCAATCTCGCCGAGGCCGCGCAGCGCGAGGGCGACGGGCCGGCGATGCAGTCCGCGCTCGGCGAGGTGCCGGAGGATTTGCGCGACTCGACGTGGAACTATCTCTTCGCGCAGTCGGACACCTCCATCGCCCGCGTCCACACGGACACGACCGATCTGCAAAGCGTGGCCGCGCATCCGCGGCAGCCGGGCGTCTTCGCCGTGGCGGATGCGAAGAACAAAGTCTCGCTCATCGAGGTGCGCACCGGCCAGCGGCTGCTGGAGTTCACGCCCGGCTTGAAAAAGCTCGGCGGCCCGCTGCGCATCGCCTTCTCGGCGGATGGCGAGCGCATCGCTGTCGGGCAAAATGGTCAGACCGGCGGCCTCGTCGTCCACAGCGCGCGCGATGGGAAGAAGCTGCTGGAATGGGACGCGTCCGGGTCGGAGCGGCTCGACTTCAGCCCGGATGGCAGGCTGCTGCTCCAGACCGGTAGCAGTGCCATTCAAATCCACGTCTGGGATGCGACCGAGGGCAAACTCGCGTGGTCTTACCCGAAGGAGCCGGGCGGCGCGGCGCACGGCGTCTTCACCCCGGATGGGCAGCAGATCGTCACCACGGAATCCAAGGAAAACCTCCGGCTGGTCAACGCGCGCGACGGCTCGCTCGTCCGCGCACTGCCGCGCAGCCGCAACACGATCCGCGCG
>JANXZI010000792.1 GCA_025355595.1 Spartobacteria bacterium | reverse complement strand
GGAATATCAGGCAGGGCGCACGCCGAACCCGTGCGTGATGTGCAATGAGAAGGTGAAATTTGGCAACCTCTGGGGGAAGGCGAAGAGCATCGGCGCGGAGTTCATCGCGACGGGGCACTATGCGATCATTGAGAGGCGGATGGTGGATGCGGGAATGACGAATGCAGAATGCCGAATGACGAGTGCAGAAGGACGGGAGGCGACAGTCGAAGTCCCTCCTTCGTCCTTCGTCACTCGTCACTCGTCATTTCGCGCCGTGCTCCGCAAGGGCCGCGACCCTCGCAAGGACCAGTCGTATTTTCTCTTCAGCCTCCGCCAGCCGCAGCTCCTGCGCGCGCTGCTGCCGCTCGGCGGGATGGAGAAGACGGAGATTCGGGCCATCGCGCGCCAGCTCGGGCTGAAAGTCGCGGAGAAGCAGGACAGCCAGGAGATCTGCTTCGTGCCGGGGAACGACTACAAGGCGTTCCTGAAATCGCACATGGGCGCGGGCGAATTTCATCCCGGCGGAATTTTCGACAAAGGCGGACGCCGCATCGCGGAGCACGAGGGCATCGAGATGTTCACGATCGGCCAGCGCAAAGGACTGCCGGGCGGTTCACCGAAGCCGGTGTACGTCATTGATATTGATCCCGCGACGAGCAGCGTGATCGTGGGCGACGCGGAGGATCTGATCACGGAGGAATTCACGATGGATCACTGCACGTGGCACCGCCACGAAGATGGGCACGGCGCCGCGAGTGCGCCGTTCGAGGTCACGGTGAAAATCCGCTACGCGCATCCCGGCGCGGCAGCCACGGTTTTCCCCGGTGAAAATGGCGAGGCCCGCGTGCGGCTGCATGTGCCCGCGCGCGCCGTCACACCCGGCCAGGCCGCCGTGTGCTACCGCGGCGACGAAGTCCTCGGCGGCGGCTGGATCACGCGGCAGAAAGTAGCCGAGCGCAAACCGGTGCTCGCGGAGCCGGAAGGGGATCTCGAAACACTCACGGGGCTGGGTGCCGGCTGCGGCGCGCGGCGATAGCATGCGCGAGGACGTCCTTCTCCTCCTCAGCAATTTTCCCGGCGCGGACACCGCACGGAAGGCCGTGAGGCTTCTCGTCGAGGAGCGCCTCATCGCGTGTGGCAATCTCATCACGGGCGTCGAATCCATCTACGAATGGAAGGGGGCGATCGAGAACGCGAGTGAGGTGACGGTGATCGCGAAGACGACCGCCTCCCGTGCGGACGAGGCGGTCGAGCGGCTCCGCGCATTGCACCCCTACGAGCTTCCGGAAATCCTCGTCATCCCGGTCACCACGGGCCTGCCAGCCTACCTCGAATGGGTCGGCGCGCAGTGCCGACCGCGTCGCTGAGCCTTCAGCGGAAAAGGTAAGGCTGGGAACTTTCCGCGCCGCTGGTAGTCTTTGAGGCGTCCCCCGAGCTTTCCTCCCGATGAGACGTTCCATCTTTCTCCCCGTGCTGCTCGCGCTCGCGTGCATGACTGCATACGGCGCGGGCGCACCGCAGCCGGCGCTCCCGCTGAACGCGGAACTGGCGGGCTGGTTTTCATTCGTGAAACAGGTGGAGCGCGCTCTGGAGCGCGGCGATCCGCACTTCACCTTCCAGATGAAAAAGATGCACGTCCACGCGAAGGTGCTGCGCGGCGGCGAGGTCGTGGGATCGTTTCGCTCCGAGACTTCCTCGACGTGCGTGGATGCGGAGGTCGCGACCTTTGGCATCGCGCGCGCCCTCGGGTGCGGTGAACTTTTCCAACCCGCCGCGCCAATGAAGCTGCGGGGCAAGGGGCTCGCGACACTGCGCCAGCTCATGGAGGCGGCGCGCTTTCCCGCCGGGGCGAAGGAGATTGACCGACTGGGAGTGCTGGCGGAAATCGCGGAAAACCCGGACGGGCTGCGCGGCAGTTTCCGCAAGGCCACGCCGGAGGACGCGGTGAAATATCACGCCATCGAGCTGCCGGAGCTGCCGCCAAACGGGGGGCTGAACGAGCAGGATCGCGTGGCGGTGTTTTTGAAATCCGGCTCGCCGCAGCCGGGCCCCGCGAAGATGAAGCTCAAGGGTCTCGACTGTCACGCGCCCGGGGTGAGCCTCGCGCGCGAGCTGTCGGACATCCTGCTCGTGGACGCGCTCGCGGGGCAGTGGGATCGCTTTAGCGGCGGGAATCTGCATGTCGTGGTGACGAATGGCCGCGCGCATTTTCTCGCCGTGGACAATGGCGGCGCAAGTTTCGAGGACGAGCAGGGCTACATGGACAAATTCAAGAAGTGGGTGACGCGCTTTGATCGGCGCGTCGTCACGCAGCTCTTCGCGCTGGAGGCATTCCTCGATTCGCAGAAAAATGGTGTGCCCGCGGCGAAGCGGAAGAAATTCCTCGGCTTCAGCGATGAGCGTTCGCTGGCCGCCGCGATGGAGTTGGGTGAGCCGGGCGAGTGGGACGTTTTCAAAGATCGCCTCCGCGAAGTCGTCGCGCATGTGCGCTCGTGCGGCGAGGGCGCGTATTTCGCGGAGTGAGCGCGCCTACACACGCACGATTTTCCAGATCGCTTCGCCGTTCCCGAGCGTGAGCCAGGCGTAGCTCGCGGGTGCGCCCATGTTCGGGCGCGTGATGCAGCCGGGATTCAGAAAGCGGACGCCGCCGACGGTCTCGTCGCGCGGGACGTGCGTGTGGCCGTGCAGAAAAATGTCGCACGCGGGCGGCTTTCGCGTGGGGATGTGTTCGAGATGGAAGCGCAGGCCGTCGAGCGTGAAGTCGAGCTTCAGCGGCCAGTCCATTTCGGAATCGCAGTTGCCCCGGACGATTCTCACGCAGGCGATCCGTTCGAGAGTCACGAGGATCGCGGGCGAGCACACGTCGCCAAGGTGCCAGATTTCATCCGCACCGGCGATAGCCGCGCACACGCTTTCGGGCAGCCGATCGTGGGTGTCGGCGACGACCGCTATGGCCGTGGAAGGCATCGGCTATCGTGGCGGCGGGCCCTTCGGCAATTCGCGCCGCGCCTTGTCCTGCACGTCGAAGTTGTTCTTGATGACCTCATACACGCGCGCGCCGGCAATCGGCTTGTCGGTGACGAGGTCCAGGTTTCCGTCGCGCCCGATGACGGCGATGAGGAAGTCGCCGCGCATCCCGTACGCGGCGGCGACGGCCGCACCGTTGCTCGCGAGCGCAAAGGGGATGTCGCTCGGCACCGCGCCGCCGTCGCCGAGGGCAGCGATGAAGACCGCGCCGCGGCTCGCGCAGTCGTGGTACCCATTTTTCAGGCTCTTCATTTGCGCGCGCAGTGCCTTCGTCTTTCCGCCCTGCGCGATGACGAGCACCACCGGCTGTCCGCGCAGGCTGCCGAGTGAATTTTTCCCTCCGGCGCCGGCAAATGTGAACGAAGGCGCGGGTCGCACGACACCCGCGCCCATGCACGGGGCGAGTGAGGCGAGCAGCGGGCAGGCGGCTGCGAGCGCGAGCGAAAGTGTGCGCCGGAGCATCATCACACCTTCATGATGTCCGCTTCCTTCGCGGCAAACACCTCGTCCACCTTCTTCACAAAATCGTCGGTGAGCTTCTGCACATCCTTCTCGTAGCTGCCGAGATCGTCCTCGGTGATGCCGCCGTCCTTCTGCGCCTTCTTCAGCGCGTCCATGCCTTCGCGGCGCGCGGAACGGATTCGCACGCGCGTCTCCTCCGAGATGTTCTTAAGCGTCTTCACGAGGTCGCGGCGGCGCTCCTCGCTGAGCGCGGGAATCGGCAGGCGGATGATTTTTCCATCCACGCTCGGCTGGATGCCGATATTGGATTCCTTGATCGCCTTTTCGATGGCCTGCACCGTCGAGGCATCGAACGGGCTGATGACCAGCAGGCGCGGCTCGGGCGAGGAAATGAGCGCGAGCTGCTTCAGCTTCATCATCGAGCCATAGGCCTCCACCTCGATGCCTTCGACGAGGGCGGGCGATGCCTTCCCTGTGCGCACGGTCGAGAATTCGTGCGCCATGTAACCGGCGGCTTTCTCCATGCCTTCCTCGGTGTTCATCATGATTTCATCAGGGTCCATAAGCGGTGTGTGGTTGAATTATTCGGGAGTGACGAGCGTGCCGACCGGCTCGCCGAGCACGACCTGGCGCAGCGCACCGGGGGTGAAAAAATTGAACACGACGATGGGCATCCGGTTGTCCTGGCAGAGGCTGAACGCGGTCGAGTCCATCACATTCAGCCGCCGCTGGAGCGCCTCGCCATGCGTGATGCGGTCAAATTTTTTCGCCGTCGGATCCTTCATCGGGTCCGCGGTGTAAATGCCGTCCACCTTCGTCGCCTTGAAAATCACGTCGGCCCCGATTTCGTTCGCGCGCAACGCGGCGGCGGTGTCCGTGCTGAAGAATGGGTTTCCGGTTCCCGCGACGAAAATCACGATGCGTCCGTCCTCCAGCTGCCGCACCGCGCGGCGGCGGATGAACGGCTCAGCGACCGAGTCCATGCGGATCGCGGTGTGGACGTGCGTCCGCACGCCGAGCGACTCGATGGTGCTTTGCAGCGCGAGGCCGTTGATCACCGTCGCGAGCATGCCCATGTAGTCCGCGGTCGTGCGCTCCATGCCACGGTGGCTTGCGCTCAGCCCTCGCCAGATATTCCCGCCGCCGATGACGATGCCGATTTCCACTCCGAGAGAATGCACCATCTGGATGTCCTCGGCCATCTGCTGTGCGATCTCGGGAGTGATGGTCTCCTGGCTGCCGGGAGCACGCAGCGCCTCGCCGCTGAGTTTCAAAAGAATCCTGCGGTATTTCGGCGTGGCGGGCTTGGACGAAAGTTTCGGCATCGGGCCGCACAGGAAAGCGAAAGCATTTCCGCAAGGGAAGGGGAAAGCGGGGCGAGTTGAGGGTTGAGAGTTGAGAGGCGGACAGTCTTTTTCCTCTCAAGTCTCAACACTCAACCCGCAACTTTTTCCCCAGCATGAGATGGAAAATCCCGAGCGGGAATTCGTCATCGTGCGCGAGCGCGAGCCACGCTTTGGGATCGCTCTCGTCCGGCAGCGCGCCGGGCTTCCAGCGCGAGCCGACATTCGGATGCACATGCGTGCTCACAAATTCGTGCGCCGCCAGCCACAGCGCGACTCGCGAGTATTCGGCTCCGTTCTTGTAGAGCGCGTGAATCTCTCCATCGAGCGCGGCCATCGCGTCCGGCAGCGCGTTCCAGCGGATTTCAAGATGGTTGTCACGCCACAGGACGGCGTCACTTTGATGCAGCGCACCGAAGAGAATCTGCCCGCCGAGCGCGTCGTAATTCCGCACGCGCGGCCCGGTGATGGGAAAGCGCAGGATGCGATCCAGCACGATCACCCAGCACACATAGCGTGCGAACGGGAAGCCCCCGCGCGCGAGTCGGTGCGCCTCGCCGAATGCGCGCACATCCACGCGCAGCTCCTCGATCGCGTACATCCAGAACGGCGCGCGCTGGCGGATCATGAACGGATCAAACGGCAGTTCGCCCAGCGCGTGCGACTGGTCGTGGATGAGATCCCAGAGCGCGCAAACGGATTCGAGCAGCGGCCGGTTTGCGAGCAGGCATTCGAGTTCCGGAAAAAGCCGCAGCCCGACGACATCCGCGGCTCGCCGCGCGGCGGACTGCAGCCGTTGCGATTCGCGGTCGCAAAAAATCCCGCCGAAGTGATTCGTTGCGCGGGCCGCGACGGAGACCGTCTCGGGAAAAAGCACGGCGCACTCGCTCGCATAACCGTCGGTGAAATCCACGAGGGAGAGCGGGATGAATTTCGGATTCGGGTAGCACCCGCGCTCCAGCGCCGCGAGCCAGTCCGGCCAGTGCGTGCGGATGAGCATCGCCTCGAAGCGCGAGGCTGACGACGCATTCGGCGTGTACATCGGAAAGACGGCCAGGTGGCCAAGCCCGTCGCGGCGGTTGCGCTCCGGTCGAAACGCCGCCAGCGATGCCGCAAAATCCGGACGGCCAAAGCCGCCGCGTCGCCACTTCATGAAGTCGTCCGCCAGCAGCGTGAAATATTCCGCATCGTGCGGAAAATGCGGGGCAAGCGCCCGAATTTCGCCCGCCGCCGCATCGGTGAGCTTTGCCGCGCCATCATGATTTGCGAGCGTCACGCTGGCGTCCGGTTCCTGGATGGCGCGCAGCGTGTTGATGATTCCCCGCAGCCGCACCCACTCGTGCGACGATGCGATGCTTGGGAGATTTTCCATGCGCAGCACGGCGGCATCCGCGCGGCGATATGCGGGGGCCGCGAGCCAGTGGACGATGTTCAGCCAGAGCTGGCAGTGGTCGTGCTCGCCGATGTGTTCGTCGCCGAAGAGCAGCGAATCCGTGACGACGACGATGCGCCCGAGGCCGAGTTCCCCACAGCCGATGACACACGCCTGCGCCGGATGCGCCTGCGCCGAAGCGCACCACGCAGCGCGAGCGCCGTCCTTCACCGTGCAGGAACTCGCGCGATAAAAGCACGCGCGCGATGCAAGGTGGCCGAATGGCGATCCGGTCGCGGGCCCGGCGAAAACCCACTCGGGATTTCCTGGCACGCACGCGCTGCGGTCGAAGACGCGCGTGTTCTCGATGTGCAGGCCCGCGGGCGCGAGCAGGTCGTTCAGGTTGTCGCCGTATTTATCGTGCTCGTATTCCGTCACGACGAGCAGCCCGCCGCCCTCGCGCACCCACGCGAGGACGGCGGATATTTCCTCTGGCGCGAGCGCGGGCGGGCCGTCGGAAGTCGTGCGCTCCCACCGCGGATCGCACGGGTGCAGTAGTGCGAGCACGTCCGCGCCTGCGAGGAGTTCCGGCGTGAGCGGTGTGTCTCGGCTGCGGGACACTTCAAAATCACGCTCGGCGAGGACCGCCGCCGCGCGCGAATACGACGAACTCTGCGGATCGTCCTGCGCAAATTCCGCCGCGCGTTGCGCGGAAAGCGACCAACTTTCGCTGTGAAACTCATCAGCGAGAAAGCGGACGAATTTTCGCGGCGTGGGGTTCATTGTTTTGCCTCCGGCGCAAGATACGCGCGGCGCACGGATGTGCAATGCGCCGGCGGCGCACCCTCCGGGGCAAGGCGGCGGGACGGCGATGGGCAGGAGCGTGCGCGGCGCAGCCGAGTGCCGCGACTTGGCAGTCGCCGCTCCCAGCCGTCGCCGCGCTCACGAGCGCGGCGACGAGCCGAGCCGCCCGCGCCAGCCGACGCGCCGCCAGCGTCCTGCCCACCACACGCGCGAGGGAAGCCACGCGGCGAGCCACATCGCAGTCTCCATGATTGTGCTGAGCAGCACGGCCAACGGCAGCAGGAGGATCGGAAATTTCAGCATTCGCGAAACCGCCGCGGCAGTCGCGATGCGCGCGAGCGCGATGAGTGCGGCCCATTTCCAAAATGGCGGATGCAGCGCCGCAGCGATGGCCGCAAAACCAAGCGGGTGCAGCACAGTCATGCCGAGCGCGCCGGCGGGCGTCGCCGCGCGATACGTCACGGCGACGCGATGCTGGTGACGCAGCAATTCGCGCCACGTCATCGGATCGCTGTCGAGCGTGAGCACGCTACGGCTTAGGTGGATCGTGCGGTTCATTTTTGCGAGACGCGAACCGATCTGGTGATCCTCGGCGAGTTGATCGCCGAGCGTTTCCCATCCGCCGATGGCGCGGATGTCGTCGGCCTTCACCCCGGTGCATGCGCCGAGGGTGAAGGTGATTTTTCCCGCAAGCATGAGGCCGGGCCAGAGCGTGAGCAGGGCGGGAGAGGCATCGAGTGCCTGTGGAAAATTGCGGAGGTTTGCGAAGCGGTAGCCGGCAGTTTGCACGTCTGCGCCGCTCGCGTGCCACTCGCGGCGGAAGGACTCGATGAAGTCGGAATCGGGCATCGCCTCGCTGTCTGAGAGCAGCCAGCGCGCGTGTTTCGCGAGCGGAGCCATCTGGATGAATTTCGAGATTTTCGGATTCGCCGCGCGGTCACGATCGCACGCGATGACTTCGATGAGCCGGTCGCTGTGCCGCGCGCGCAGGCTTTCGCAGGCGGAAAATTCCGCCGAGCCCGCGTCCACGCCGAGGAGAATCTGATCGCATGCGCGGCTGCCGCGCACGAGTGCGTCGAGTTTGCGGTCGAGGTCCGGCACGCCGCCCTTCAGCGCGCGCCAGAGCGTGAGCGGCGGTGTGGCCGTGCCCTCCTCCACCGCCGGTGCGCGCAGATGTCTGCGCAATCGAAATGCCGCGATCGCGTGAAGCACGCCGCCGCACGTCGCGATGCCGAGTGCGGCTGCGGCAAAAATCGTGACTGAAGGAACGGGCATGGAGATTGGCGTTGCGGGTGCGGCGGCATCATGCTGACAAGCACGCATGAAAGACAACACGCGCCGCCTGCTGCTCACAGGCGACGACTTTGGCCGCAGCTCCGTGGTGAATGCCGAGATCGAGCGCTGGCACCGCGCGGGCGCGCTCACCCAGACGAGCCTCATGGTGAACGAGCCGGGCGCGGAAGAGGCGGTCGCGATTGCACGGCGCAATCCGGATTTGCGTGTGGGCCTGCATCTCACGCTGTGCGACGGACGCGCTTCGGATGGCCGGATGATGCAACGCTCGCCCTCGCTAAGCGGGCTGAAGTTTGCATTCTTCTTCGGTGCGCGTGCGTGGCTGCGGAGGGAAATCGCGGCGCAGTTTGCGAAGTTCCGCGCGCTCGGATTTCCGCCGACGTACTGGGATGGGCACACGCATCTGCACCTGCATCCGATCGTGCTCGCGCTCACGCTCCCGGTCGCCGTCGAGCACGGTTTCCGTTTCACGCGGCTCGTCCGCGAGCCGCTTGCGCGGGGAAGATCGCGCGGATTTTTGCCGCGCGTCTTTTCGATCCTCAGCGCGCGCGCCGTGCCGAAATTGCAGGCGGCGGGAATCGGTTTTGCAGAGGCGGTGTTCGGCCTGAGCAAGAGCGGGCGGATGGATCTCGACGAAGTGCGCCGTGCTGCGGAGTGCGCTCGCGAGCGGGTGACGGAGATCTATTTTCATCCCGGCGCGGAAGCGGTGCTGAAGGATCCCGCAGAAGTGGCGGCGGACGTAGCTTAGAGCCTGGACGCTTTTGCCAGGCAGACCGGCGCTCCGCCTGCCGCGCCGACCGCGAAGCGCGGGCTCACCTCACGCTGCGTGGCGACGAAGACCTCGACGCTGCCGGGCGCTGCGCCTGCGGACGTGATGCGATCACGCACCGTGTTCGCCGCGAGGTCTGGCGAATTGCAGTCGCGGCTGAGGTGGCCGAGCACGGCGCGGCGGAGATTCTCGCCGAGCATTTCGGCGAGCACGGTGGCGGCGGCGGCGTTCGAGAGATGACCGTGGCGCGACATGATGCGCTGCTTCGTGGACCACGGGCGGCGCGTGTCGAGCTGGAGCAGTTTCTCGTCGTGATTCGCCTCGATGAGCAGGGTGTGCGCCTGCCTTACGCGCTCGCACGCGAGCTTCGTGGCAAAGCCGAGGTCGGTGAGCAGGCCGAGCGATTCGCCGCCGTGGTGCAGCATGAAGCCGACGGGATCCATCGCGTCGTGCGGCACGCTGAAAGTCTGCACGGCGATGTCGTTGATTTCAAAATCCGCGCCGGTCGTGAACACGCGCCAGTCGGTTTTCGATTCACCAGAGGCCCGCCGCAGCGCTTCGGCGGTGAGGCTGTTCGCATACACGGGCGTGCCGAATTGTTTGCACCAAACCTCGACGCCGCCCGCGTGGTCGCTGTGCTCGTGCGTGAGCAGGATGGCGTCAATCTCGCTCGGGTTCACGCCGCACAGTGCGAGGCGCTCGCGCATCTGCTTTGCGCTGAGTCCGCCGTCGAGGAGCACGCGGGCTTTCGCCGACTCGACGAGCGCGCAATTTCCCGCGCTGCCGCTGCCGAGGATGGTGACGTGAAACATCGGCGGGAAGTTTTTCCGCGCATCGCGCGCCGTGTCGAGCGCGGCTTCGGGAAAATACGCGCTTGTTTTCAATCCCGGTGTTGCGGTGAGGAGAACCACGAATGGACACGAATGATCACGAATGAGGATGCAAGGCGGAGCAGGACTTTGACCTGCGGTTCTTTGGAAAACGTCTCGGGCGCATTTCCGCCGCACCTCCCAGAATGCGCACTCGTCTCCGTTCGTGTCTATTCGTGGGCTCAAAATCCGCATGTTTTGGATGCGCAGGCGAACAACGTCCTTGCACGCGCGCCGTTTCCGCGCAGGATGTCCGGGCGTTCTCGGATGGGTGGCAGAGTGGTCGAATGCGCACGCTTGGAAAGCGTGTTAGGCTTAACCGTCTACGAGGGTTCGAATCCCTCCCCATCCGC
>JANXZI010000783.1 GCA_025355595.1 Spartobacteria bacterium | reverse complement strand
GGATCTCGATGATGCCGCGGTGGCTCTCGATGATCTTGCGCGAGACGGAGAGGCCGAGGCCGAGGCCGACGCTGCGGGTGCTCTGGAAGGGCTCGCCGATTTTCTCCGCGACATCGCGCGAGAAGCCGGTGCCGGTGTCCTGAAACTCGACGGCGATGCCGGGCTTGCCGGAAGAGGGAGTCTCGGCGATGCGGATGGTGATGGTGGGATTGTCGGGGTTCGCCTGGAGGGCGTTGATGAGCAGCTCGGAGAAGGCGTGCCGGAGGGCCTTGGTGTCGCCGTTGATTTTCCAGGGGGACTTGGCCTTGTCCATGTTGAGGGCGACCTTGCTTTTCGAGGGCTGGTAGCTGCTGGCGTCGCTGCACGCGCCTTCGATGAGGTCGGTGAGCCGGATGGTGTCGCCGACTTTTCCGTCCCAGTCGCGGCTGAGGAAATTCATCTGCTGCGTGAGGCGCATGATGCGCTTGACGCTGCTGGCGAGGACGGTGCTGAGTTCCTTGCGGACTTCGGCGTCGTTGCCCTGGATGTCGAGGAGCTGCTGCATCGTCGAGACGGGGGTGACGGCGTTGCCGATCTCGTGCGCGAGGTGCCAGGCCATCTGGCGGACGAGGCGGAGCTTGCCGGCCTCGAGTTCGAGACGGGTGGCGCGCTCGTGCTCGGTGATGTCGTCGAGGACGAGGAGGGCGGCATTGGGCCGGTGGCTGTCGCCGACGGTGAAGGGATGGATGGTGACGCGGCAGGAGATCTCGGGCCAACCGGGCGGCACCCATTTGAATGGGACGGCGGGGCTGCCGCTCTGGATGACCTGGAAGATGAGGCTGCCGATCTGCTGCGGGATGCCGGCGAAATCGAGATGCCTCGCGGTGGTGGCGGTGCGCTCGGGGGCGATGAGGCGCAGGGCGGCGGGATTGGCGTGGAGGACTCCGCAGTTCGAGCCGACGACGATGCAGCCGTTGCCGAGGCCGGCGAGGATGTGGTCAACGAGGCCGTGGGTGGCGGCGAGTTGCTCGTGGCGCCAGCCGTTGCGGATGGCGACGCCGAGTTCCTCGAGCCAGTGGAAGAGCTGGGCGAGTTCCTCGTCGGAGAAGGTGCCGCCGGTGATGCGTTCATCGAGCAACAGCACGCCGACGAGGGCTTCGCGGTCGTTGATGGGGAGTGCGATGGCGCTGCCGAGGGTGTGGAATTCGCGGCTGATTTCACGGTTGCTGCGGACTTCGGCGCTGTCGGCGCGGAGGATACGGCCATGCTGGGTGAGGTGGCGCCCGAGGCCGGTGGCGAGGCTCAGCGGGAAGTGCTCCACGAGCGCGGGGTCATGCCCGAAGGTGTGCGCGGGGCGCAGCCACTGGTCGTCGGCGGCGGGGGCGCCATCGGTGGAGAGTGCGCTGGCCTTGCGGAGGAAGACGGCGGCGCGGTTCACGCCGAGGGCCTCGCGGAGCTGCTGGATGGCGTCGCGGATGAGTTCGCGGACATTCAGGCTGTGGACGAGGAGCGAGGAAAAATGGCGGAGTTCCTCGAGACCCCGGCGCGGGGCGTAGGATGAGGAGTGAACAGGTGCCGGCCCCGCCGAGGCCCGCGACTGGATCTCGCCAAACGCGGGCGTGCCGGACAGGGCGCGACCGAGGAGATATTGGAGGAGGCGGGCGCGCACGGGCTTCTTGAGCACATGCGCCGCGCCGAGGAGGTAGGCCTCCTCCTGCCATGCGCCGGGGTCGAGGCCGGAGAAGACGATGAGCGGGCAGTCGGGATCGAACGAGCGGATCTCGACGATCGAGCGCGTGGCGGTGCCCTCGGCATTTTCGAGATCGAGGACGATGGCATCCACCGCGCCGCGCCCAAGGAGCGAGGCGGCACCCGCGGGATCGTCCTTGGCGATCACGCGGTATGCGCCCGGATTGAGCGCGGCCTCGATGGAGGCGGCGAATGAGGGCTGGGCGGTAATGACGAGGAGGGTGTGCATGAAAATCAGGCTGCGCTGTCCGCAAGAACCGGTGCGTGCGGCGCCTTCAGCACCATGTGGCGGTGCGGAAGATCGAGACTGACGGCCGTGCCTCTCCCGATCTCGCTGGAGATGGTGAGGCTGCCGCCGTGGAGCGAGGCGATCTTCCGACAGATCGCGAGGCCGAGGCCGAAGCCGCGTTCCTCGTCGCCGGTTTTTTTGGTGGTGAAGTAGGGCTGGAAAATCCGGTGGAGATTCTCGGAAGGGATGCCGGTGCCGTGGTCGGTCACGCGGACGCGGAACCAGTCGCGCTCGGCGTCGGTCTTGAGGAGGCGGATGATCTCGACATTGATGCTCCCATGCGGCGGAGAGGCGTCCACGGCATTGGCGACAAGGTTGCTGATCAGGCGGCGGATGAGGACGCGATCCATCTCGACGAGGATTTCCCCGGACTCGCGCAAAGAGTATTCGATGGCCTTGCCATTGCGCGGATTCTGGCGGGCGAAATCCACGACTTCCTGCACGAGCACATCGAGCCTGCCGACTTGTAAATCCGGCCGGAGATTCTCGGAAAAAAAGAGCGCCTCGCGGATGTAGTCGCGCATCGTCTGGATGTTGCGCATGGCGACCGGGGCGAGGTCGGCGCGCAGAGATTCTGGCGAGACGCCTTCGGTGAGGAGCTGGAGCAGTGTCCAGACGGGGGTGGTGAGATTGTTCAGGTCGTGCGCCATGCCCTGCGACATGCGGCCGAGCAGATCGAGTTCCTTCGCCTGGAGGAGCTGATCCTTGAGGGAGACTTGGTTGATGACCAAGGCGACATTCGTCGTCAGTTCGGACATGAGCTGGATGTCCGTCTTGGTGAAAGTCCGGCCGTTCCTTTTTTCATCCACGACGAGAACGCCGATTGGCTGCCGTCCGACAAAGAATGGAAAGGCTAGCACGCCGGGGATGTCTTTCATCTGCTCCCTCGCGGCGGCTTCGAGCGGGTCATGACCGCGGCGGTACGTGGGCCCCAGGGAAAGGAAAGGATGTTCCTTTTTCGCCAGGAACTGGAAAAGCACGGAGTCCTGCGAGAGTTCCGGAATCTCGCCGGCGCTGTCTCGGGGATGGGATCGGGCGAGGGCAAATGCGCGGCTGTTCTCGTCGCGAAGGATGAGCGAATAGCGGCGGACCTCGAGGGTATTGAGGAGCAGCGCGTGGAGATCCGCGAGCAAGTCCGCGAGTTCCGTATGCCATCTGGATTGCTCGATGAATGCGCGGATCCGATCCTGATACTCGAAGTGATCGCCGAGCAGCCGCTGTTCCAGTGATTCCTTTCCGGCACCGAGAAGCTTGGGCATGAAGCGCGATGCCAGCAAGCCGCTCACCAGTAAAACCGCGAGGGATGCCCAGAAGGCGAATGGCGTGATCGAATCCCGCGGTGCGACCAGTGACACACCGAGCATCAGGACAAACCCGATGAGAAACAGGAATGCCAGGCGCATCCCGTGGGCCGCGAACCGCGAGAGGCCGATGTGGATGTCGAGCAAATGATGTTCGAGCACGCTGTAGGCGACGAGGATTCCGTAGCAGATGGCGCACAGGCTGCCGATTGGGAAAATCGGGACGTTCAGGATCGGGTATTTGTATACGCCGAGGATCGGGAGGATGTCGTTGTTGCCCCCGGCGATGAGAATGCCCGTGGCCCACAGCAGCGAGTTGATCCGGCCGTGGCGGAATCGCGAGGCGCTCTTCCGCGCCCGCCAGAGGAAGACGAGCGCAGCGACGGTGAGGACCGCGTAGAGCACCGAAAAAATCCAGAACGCGATCCCCCCGATGCTGTACCACGCACCGTAACCGGCGTCGCGCACATCGGCGATGAACAGCCCGGCGAACACCGTGCCGACGAGACATACGCCGGCCGCATAGAGGCCCAGGATGAGTTTTTTCCGCTCGATGTTGCACGTTCGGAGACAGAGGTGAAAAAGGCTGATCGGAAGGAAGATGACGCCGATCTGGAGAAAGCGCGCCCAACCCATTGCCTCGACGTGTGAATGCACGCGGAACATCTGGAAGGTGCCGAAATTCCAGATCGCGATGGAGACGCCGAAGGCAAGATAGGCGCCCCTCGTGGACGCTTGCACTCCCGCGCGCAGGACGAAAAACGTCAGCAGCGCATTCAGCAGCGCCGCGGCCAGCGGCACGTAGGCGGCAAAATTCATGATCCGCCTTGGTAGCGTTTCATCACCAGGCAGGAATTTTTTCCGCCAAATCCGACGCTGAGATTCAGCGCGACGTCGATCGGATAGGGCCGCGACGCCCCGATGACCAAGTCCAGATCGCAATCGGACTCGGGCATGACCAGGTTGCTCGTCTTCGGGATCGTCTGATGATAAATCGCGAGCGTGGCCACGACGCTTTCCACCGCTCCCGCAGCGGCCAGCAGATGCCCCGTCACGCCCTTGGTGGAACTGATCGCGAGGCGCCTCGCATGGTTCCCAAAGTGGGATTTGATCGCCTTGATTTCCACCGCGTCATTCGCCGTCGTTGCCGTGCCGTGTGCGTTGATGTAGTTCACGCTCGACGCCATCGCCCCGGCGTCACGCAGCCCCTTTTCCATCGCCCGACACAGCCCAATGCCATCCGGATGGGGAGCCACTGAGTGAAACGCTTCGCAGGCCCGGCCATGTCCGCCGACCTCCGCATAGATCCGCGCACCACGGGACAAGGCGTGCGACAATTCCTCAAGCACGAGGAAAGCCGCGCCTTCGCCGAGGACGAAGCCGTCCCGCGCCACGTCGAACGGGCGCATGGCCGTGGCGGGCGTGTCGTTCCGTGTGGACATTACTTTCATCTGGCAAAAGGCACCCCACAGCGGCGCGAGGATCGGGGCCTCGGTGCCGCCGGCGAACATCACGTCCACGTCATCGTCGCGAATCATTCGCAGCGCATAACCAATCACGTCATTCCCCGAGGCGCTGCCGGAACTGTAGCTCGCCGCGTGGCCTTGGATGCCGAGTTCCAAGGCGATCTCCCCCGCCCCGCCGCCGGTGTACGCATTGATCAGCGTGAACGGACTCATGCCCCGGTAACCGCGGCTCTCGAAGGCGGTCTGGCCCTTGAACGAAGACTCCATGCCGCTGACCGAAGTTCCCTCGATGATCCCGATGCGCTCAGGATTGCGGGTCAAGAGATCACCTTTCGCGTCTGCCAGCGCCATACTTGCGGCTGCGAGGCCGTATTGGATGGAGAGGTCAAAGCGCCGGGCCTTTTTGGGGTCCGTGTATTTTCCGAGTGCAAAGTCCTGCACCTCCGCCGCGACCCGGCTTGGAAAATGGGTGGAATCAAACCGCGTCAATGGCCCGGCACCACTTTTCCCATCGCGGATGCTTTCCCAGAAAGTCACGAGATCCTTTCCGTTCGGAGCGACCACTCCCATTCCCGTCACCACGACGCGCCGGCGGCTTTCACCAGAACTCACACCGCCCTCCTTCCGCATGGCAGGATCGCGGGGACGCTTTGCATGTAGGCTTTGTAGGCATCGCCAAATTGCTCAAGCAAGGCACGTTCCTCGATCCGCACCCGTGCAATCAGCGTCGGCGTGAAAATCACAAACACGCCGGCCAGCGCGAACCACGCATTCAGCACGAGGCCGATGCCGAGCAGTTCCAGAATCATCGAAAAATACACGGGATGCCGCGCGTGCGCGAAGGGGCCGCTCGTCACGAATTCATGCCCCTCGCGCATCTCGACGTGTAGGCTCCAGAATTTCCCGAGCGAACGGATCGCCGACCGCCGGATCGCAAACGACGCGAGCGAGCAAAGCACTCCCGCGACGAAGGCCGGCCACCACAGCACCGAGTGCCGGAGGAAAAATTCCGCAAGCCCGGCGCCGATGATCAGGACGCCGCACAGCATGAAGATCAGGAAGGTGACGCTCTCGCGCTTTTTCCCGGCGACGACATCACGCTTGGTGGACACCTCCGCCATGCGCGCGAGAAAAAAGGCGGACGCAACGATGGGCGGGAGGAGGTGGGGCAGATCCATGTTCATCGGGCCGGGAATCTGCGGATTCGGAAAAAACTGGCAAGCTGCGAACGCCCGCCATTTTCCAGCAGGCACGCCGCGCCGCCGGACGGACGCCGCGCGCGAACGCGTGACCGCATGCGAGGCATCATCCCGGAGGCCATGCGAGTGCCCTGCCCGCGAGCAGGTGGATGTGAAGATGCGGCACGCTCTCCCCGGCATCCCTCCCGTTGTTGATCACCACACGGTAGCCGCTTTCGAGCACGCCGAGCTTCGCGGCGATTTCGCGCGTCGCGAGCAGCATCCGCCCGAGCAGATCGGCGTGCGAGGCATCCGCCTCCGCGAGCCGCGCGATGCACTTCCGCGGCACCACGAGGACATGCACGGGCGCCTGCGCGTGGAGGTCGTGAAACGCGATGAAGTCCTCCGCCTCATGGACGATTTTCGCGGGGATTTCGCCGGCGGCGATTTTTTCAAAGACGGTCATGCGAGATGGAGGAAAAGATCCCGCGCAGTGCCGGCGGCGCTTTCGCCGAGAGCATGCGCAGTGTGGTTCCGGGCAAAGGCGACGATCTCCGCCCGCAGGTGGTCGCAACTGCTGCTCCAGTGGCGGCGCTGGCTGAGCACCTTCACGCACGGCTCCAGACCGTGCAGTTCGCAGTAGCTCCCGCCGGCCACGAAGATCTCGCGCAATTGCGCGTCGAGTGCGGCGAAGAACGCGAGTTCAAACCCGTTGCCCGCCTGCTGTGCGATCTCCACGAGCGAGATCCGCGCAAAGGGCGACGCCTCCTCAAAGCACACGCCGATCTCCGCAAAGCCGATCGCCTTCAGCGCCTCGCGCACGGCCCGCGTGAAGGCATCCACGGGCATCGTCGTCCGTTCGGTCAGCGAGCCCAGCCACGCATGCACGCTCTCCGCGATGTGCGGTGCGAGCGGCCAGTCCTGGTGCCCCGCCCTCCTCGCCGCGAGCGTGAGCACCCGCGCCAGCCACTCGCGATCAAAGGCCATCGCACGACGGTTGCGCAGCACGATGAGCGGGAGCGCGTCGCGAAATGCGATCATTTGAAAAGGTCCGGCTGGCCGCTTCCTTTCTTCGGCCGCTTCTCCAGTTTCTGAATTTCGTGGATGAATTCCCCGATGTCCTGAAAGTGCCGGTACACGCTCGCATAGCGCACGTACGCGACCTCATCCGTCTCATGCAGCGCCACCATCACCTTCGCGCCGATGACGTGGCTCGGCACCTCCCGGCGGAATTCCATCTGCAGTTCCTGCATGATTTCCTCCGCCACTTTTTCCAGTGCCTCCACGCCCACGGGCCGCTTCTCGCTCGCCTTCAGCATTCCCGCGAGCAGCTTCTCCTTGTCAAAGGGCTCGCTGCGCCCGTCCCGTTTCGCCACGCGCAATTCCGACCGCTCGACCTCCTCGTAGGTCGTGAAACGCTGCGTGCATTTCAGGCATTCCCGGCGGCGACGGATGCTTCGGCCATCCTTTGAAAGCCGCGAATCAATGACCTTGTCTTCCAAGCTACCGCATTTAGAGCAATACATGGGATGGTGGTAGGTTGGAGCGAATGCTGTGTTTTAACACAACCGGTGGAAGGGTCAACGCCAATCGGTTTGCAACCTCACCAGGCGGGGAGTGCTTCTAAAACCGCGTAAAGAATTCCTCCGGCGCAGGACGGAATGGGCACGGGACATGCTAATTTCCATAACGTTCCCACTGTGAAAAAAATCACACCCATCCAGAAGCGTTCGGTTTCCACGAGCGAAGCGCAGAAGCCGTATCCGCCGGAATTTGGGAGTCTTCATACCATTGCTTCCGCTGCGCGCCGCGTTGGCCCTGACATGCCTTCGGGCGTTCTGCCGCGTCTGCGCTGCTCGTCGCGCGCAGCCGCGTCCTTGATCGAGACACTCGTGGCGATGCTGCTCATCGCCGTCTTTCTCACCTCGCAGTATGCGGCCACCTCGCGCGTCTGGGCGGTCCTGCGCGCCAGCTTGGAATCGAATGCGGCCAACCGCGTCGTCAACGGACGGGCGGAACAAATTCGCGCGTCCACCTGGGATCAGATCACGTCCGCTGCTTATTTTCAGGCCACCATCCTTTCCGTGCCAGCCGATGCCGCCGGGGAACTTGGCACTTTGTCTGAGACCATTGACGTGACCGCATACCCCCCGCCGGCCGTGAATCCGCAGGCGCTCCAGATTACCCGCGACAATGATTCCGCGGTCGCGACCACCGTGGCCGCTGGCGATGGGACCATGATTAGCCAGAGCGGGGTTCGCATCAATCTCACCGCACGCTGGACGGCAAAGGGCGGAAAAGCTCGGACGCGGCAAATGACCATGATTTTCACCAATGGAGGCATCAGCGGAAGACATTGAAAACTTACCATTCAACTCAGCGAACCAAGGCGGCTTTTACGCTGATGGAAATGCTTATTTCCGTCGGAATTTCTGGCGTGATGTTTGTCATCATCATCAGCGCCTGGGTCGGCTCGGCGAAGAGTCTGGCGATCTCGGATGACTATTCCTATGAGAGCAACGGGGAACTATACGCCATGGATTACATCGTCCGCGACCTGCGCCGCGCAACTACGGTGACCATCCCGAGCGCCGGGAATTCACTGACGGTCACGATGCCGGACTGCTATTCGACCTATGATTCGCAGGGCAATCCAACCAGCGCCCCGGTCACCCCGACTATCGTGAACGGTGCCCCCAAGTATGGCACTTTGCCACTTACCGTGAGCTATTCCATCAATGGCAACCGGCTCCTCCGCACGCAGACGATCGGCGCCACCGGAGTCGTGAGCACCCTGGTGGTCTGCTCGAAGGTGAACGGCTTCGCGCTCGCCTTTGTGCCGTTGAGCACGACGGTCACTTTCTCGATCACCTTCGATCCCAAATATCAGGGCACCGGAATGGGCCTGAGAAGCGGGACTAAGCTGGCGGGCACCGTCGCCGTCCGCGCCATTCGATTCCAATAGCACGTCACTCCCATGAAAACCGACCTCGCTCTCCCGCGCCTCCCCCGCAATCAAGGTGGCATCCTCATTACCACCGTCCTGCTCATCGCCCTCATGAGCATGCTCACGGCCGCCACGCTGTACCGGGTCAGTTCCCGCCATGCGTCATCCTACCACTCCGTCGGCTGGAACGAGGCGCTGGCCTCGGCGGAGGCCGGTGCGGATCTGGCCCTCGCCTCTATGAATACCTACTACTCCACTTTCTCCGCGACGTGGACCGGGTGGGTGCCGAATGACGCGACCACCTTTCCGAAGACCTTCACCCCGGCAATCCCCGACCACATCGGCGAGGGCAATACCAAGGTGTATGCCAAGGTCGTCGTGGACAAGGGCGTGGGCGGAACGTGGCTCCGCGTTCGCTCGACGGGCGTTGCCGAATTGCCAGGCAGCAGCGTAAACGGACTGGAGGCCGCGATCCTGGACGTGAACGGAGCGAAGAACCATCGCTCGGTGCTGCGAAAGCCGCGGTATATCACCGACATCACCGGCGGTGCGCTGCACCTGCCGCAGGTCTCCCGCACCATTGAACTGATGGCCTCGCCGACCAGCGGACACCCTTACCAGATGCCTTTCCTCATGCGAGGGGCCATCACCATGAATGGCGGTGCCTGGACGGACAGCTTCAATTCCAGCGACCCGCTTTACTCGACGAATTCCCAATATGACTGGCTAAAGCATCTCAACCACGGCGACATCGCCACCAACATCGGTGGAAGCCTTTCCAATCTCAATGGCAGCCTCGTCTATGGCAATGCCTCCTCCAACGGCGGGACGATCGCCAACACGCAAAACGTGCAGGGAACGGTGACCAACAACTTCCAAACCACGATTGCCGACATCCCGGCACCCACCTGGCCGACCATTGCCGCAAGCCCCACAACGCTCAAGAACAGCGGTGGCGTGATCCTGCAGGGTGGCCCCATCGGCGCTCAGAAATACTACAAGGTCGATCAGCTCACGCTGAACAGCTTCGACATCCTCACCTTGGCTCCCCATGCGGTGGGCGCAGACAGCTACATCAACATCTGGGTGACGGGAAAGGTGACCATGTCCGGCAATTCCCGGATCCTCCAGATGAACGGCGTGCATGTCGTCTTCTACTGCGGTGATGACGCCAGCTTCACCGGGGACGGCTATTTCAACTCCAACAGCACCGCCGATACCGCTCAGTTCTTCGGAATTTCCGCGGGAGGCAACGGGAACCACACGATGAAGGTGGCCGGCATCGGAGACTTCACCGGAGTGGTGAATGCTCCCACCTACCATTTGCAGATCACCGGCAACGGGTCATTCGCCGGGTCAGTCATCGGCTACGATGCCGCCATCACCGGCAACGGGGGCTTTCATTACGATGAAAACCTGAAGCTCCTCGCCGCGCCAGGCTCCACCGCCTTCAGCTTCGTGAGTTGGGTGGAAGACATCCGCTGAGGCACGGCACCGCAGCTCCCCGGCGAACAGCGCGGAGAGGACGGCGGACGGTTCCGCTTTGCGGCCCGCCTTCGTGGGCCGGATGGCCCATCGTGGCGAGCCATTCGCAGGCCCCGGCAGTCCCAGCATCCGCAATGCAGTGCGCGGAAAGGCCGCGCGCCGAGGGGCCATTTTGGGCGACACAAGCCCTAAGAAGACCGCCCTCGTGGGCTTCCTTGAGCAGACAGACAGCCCCGTCATCTTTTCCTGATAAAATGCAGCACATTCCGAAATGAAGAAACTCCTTGCCATCGCCGTCATCGCCGCCCTTGCCGGAGGTGGATGGGCTGCAAAAAAGCGGGACTGGTTCGGCCTTTTCAAACAGTCGGCCACCGTCGAGGCGGATGACGTGGCGACGGCGGTCGCGGAGAAGAAGGACATCGAGTTCTCCATCCAAGTCAGCGGCGACGTGATGCCCGACACGCAGCTCGACGTGAAGGCGGAGGTGGGCGGGCGCATCAAGGTGTTGCATGTGGAACCCGGCGACACGGTGAAGGCGGGCGATGTGCTCGTGGAGATAGATGACACGGACATCCTCAGCGAGATGGATTCCGCGAAGACGGAGATCGAGGGTGCGAATCTCGCGGTGACCAAGTCGGAGCGGAATTTCGAGCGGGCGAAGGATCTGTTCGAGAGCAAACTGATCAGCCAGGAGGCCTTCGACAATCTGTCGTCCGAGCTGGACATCTCGCGCAACACCTTCACCAAGGCGGAGAAGAAAATGCAGGTCGTGAAGGACAAGCTCGACAAGACCAAGGTGCTCGCGCCGACCGAGGGCACCGTGCTCACCGTGCCAGTCGTGGAGGGACAGGTGGCCATCGCCGCCGCCAGCGTGAACAGCGGCACGACGCTGATGAGCATCGCGAATCTCTCCAAGCTCATCGTCGAGACGCATGTCAACCAGGTAGATGTCTCCAAGCTCACGCCGAAGCAGCAGGTGCGGCTGATCGCCGAAGCGCTCAAGGACGTGGAGATGCAGGCCGAACTCACCTTCATCGCACCGGTCGCGACGATCCGGAGTGGCATCAAGGGATTCACCGTGCGGGCCGCGATCCAGCAGGCCACTGCGCGCATGAGGCCCGGCATGACTGTCCAGATGAGCATCCCGGTCGCACATGCGGAGGACGCGATATCGGTGCCGGTCTCCGGGGTGTTCAAGGGCTCAGGCAACTCTCGCGTGGTCTATGTCCGCACTGGCACGAAGACGGAAAAGCGCCCGGTAAAAATCGGCGTCTCGAACACGGAAAACGCCCAAATTATTCAGGGTTTGAAGGTCGGCGAAGAGATCCTCCTCACCGAGCCGGCGCGGGTGCAGAAACGCAGCTAGGAATGGCTCTCATCGAGCTGCGCGAGGTCACGAAACGCTACCGCGTCGGCGAGCAGGAAATCCGCGCCCTCGACGGCATTGACCTCACCATCGAGCAGGGCGAATACGCCGCGATCATCGGCCCGAGCGGCAGCGGAAAAAGCACGCTCATGCACCTCCTCGGCTGCCTCGACACGCCGACCACCGGGAAGGTCGTGATTGACGGCGTGGACGTCTCCAGCGCCACCGACGGCCGCCTCGCCGAGATGCGGAATGAGAAAATCGGCTTCGTCTTCCAGTCCTTCAATCTCCTCGGCAAATTCAATGTCCTCGAAAACGTCGAGCTTCCCATGATCTACACCGGCGTCTCGAAAAAGGAGCGCCGCGACCGCGCCATCGCCGCCGTCGAGCGAGTCGGCCTGATGGATCGCGCGAAGAACACCCCGCTCCAGCTCTCCGGCGGCCAGATGCAGCGCGTCGCCATCGCGCGCGCGCTGGTGAACGACCCCAAGATCGTCTTCGCCGACGAGCCGACCGGCAACCTCGACTCGACCACCGGCGCGAGCATTCTCCAGCTCTTCCGCGAACTCAGTGAGCAGGGCCGCACCATCGTCCTTGTCACCCACGACAGCGAGATCGCCGACAACGCCCCGCGCCGCATCGAAATCCGCGACGGAAAAATCGTGAATCGCGCCGCCGGGTTCCAGAGCGGCATCCACACCCCTCCCCCGCCCACCGCATGAATTTCGCCAACAGCCTCGCCGTCGGCATCCGCGAAATCTGGAGCCACAAATTCCGCAGCTTCCTCACCATGCTCGGTGTGATCCTCGGCGTCGCCAGCCTGCTCTCCACCTTTGCGCTCACGGATGGAATGGCGAAAGCCTCGCGCGAATACATGACGCAGATGGGCGGCGTCGAGCGCGTGAATGTCATCGCGCAGGAAGTGCCGCAGGAGCAGCTCCTCCTCGCCGACACCTCGCGCGGCCGCACCGTCGAGGACGCCGAACTCATCCAGCGCGCCGCCAAGCATGTGAGCCTCGTCACGCCGTGGTACACGCAGTTTGTTCCGCTCGTTCGCAAGAGCGAAAGGCTCCGCGCATACATCTATGGCGTGTGGCCCGACTATGTGCCCATCAACCGCCACACCGTCGAATTCGGACGCAACATCACCCAGACCGACCTCGACGAAGGCCGCGCCGTCTGCGTCATCGGCACGCGTGTCATCGAGCAGCTCTGGCCGGAAAAGCCAAACGCCAAGCCGCTCGGCGAAACCCTCACCATCAACGGCAAGCCCTTCAAGATCATCGGCATCTTTCAGCTTTACGAGAATGAAGACAACCGCATCGCGCGCCTGAAGGGAAAAAAGCCGGTCCTCACCACCCGCAAAGGCAAATCCTACAATCCCTACACGACGAAAAACACCGCGGTCATCATCCCGCTCACCACGTTCTATTACGAGTACCGCGCTGCGAATATCGTCGGCGTCGTGGATCAGGGGCCCATCCCGAAGCTCGACGGCCTCACCATCCAAGCCACTGACCCCGAGCACGTGCAGGACGCCATTGACGAGGTCTCCAGCCTCCTCACGCAGACCCACCGCGGCGTGGATGACTTCACCTTCGACACACGTCAGGAACTCGCCGAGAGCATCGAGAAGACCGCGCATAATACGCGCCTCACCGGGGGCCTCATCGCCGGCATCAGCCTCATCGTCGGCGGCATCGGCATCACGAATATCATGCTCGCCAGCATCACCGAGCGCATCCGCGAGATCGGCGTCCGCCGCGCCGTCGGCGCAAAGTCTGGGCACATCTTTACGCAGATCCTCGTCGAGAGCACCGTCGTCGGAATCATCGGCGGCGTCCTCGGCCTCGTCGCCGCGCTCGGCATGACGCACCTGATCAAATTCACCACCGACGGCGCCAGCCTGCCCGTGATCCAGACCGCCAGCGTCGCCCTCAGCTTCGGCTTCGCCGTGCTCATCGGCGTCCTCAGCGGCATCTACCCCGCGTGGACCGCCAGCCGCATCGCCCCCATCGAGGCCCTGCGCTACGGATAGGCGTGATCGCCGCGCGTCCCGTCGGCGTGCGAGGGACTGCGGGCACGCGCTTTCCTCGTGGAATGGTTCGGCGGTGTCCTGATTTGAAACGCGGGGAAGAAACCACAGAGGAACACGGAGGCATTCACAGAGGCGCACAAAGCCTCCGTGGTTCCTCTCCGTGGTTCCTCCGTGCATCCTCTGTGAACCTCCGTGGTTCAAAATGCGACACTGCCAATGCCCTCCGCGCACTTGACTTCCCATCGCCGCTTCCCGCCAATGCGCCCCCCATGAAACTTCTCCTCACGCTCGCATTTTTCGCCGCATCGCTCCCGCTCCGCGCCGCCGATCCGCTCCCCGACAGTCTCAAGCAGGGCAGCTTCGTCATCGGCTGCCAAGCGTGGACGTTCAACCGTTTCTCCGTCTTCGAGGCCATCGAGAAAACCGCGGCCACCGGCGCGAAGACGATCGAATTTTTTCCCGGCCAAAAGCTCTCGCAGCAGGAGGCCGACGTGCAGTTCGGCCACGCGCCCGGACGCGGCAAGGATCGCAAGAATCCCGCGGAAAAATTCGACGACGCTGCGACGAAGGCCGTGTGGGAAAAAGTGCAGGCGAAGCTCAAGGAGCACGGCATCACGCCGGTCGCGTACGGAGTGGTCGGCCTCTCGAAGAACGAGGCCGAGTCGCGCGCCGTGTTTGAGTTCGCGAAATATTTCGGCATCCGCGTCATCAACACCGAGAGCGTGGACGCGATTGATACCTTCGAGAAGCTCGTGAAGGAATACGACATCAAGGTCGGCTTCCACGATCACCCGAAGAAGGCCGACCATCCCGAGTACCGCATGTGGGACCCGAACTACATTCTCGAAGTCTGCAAGGATCGCGACGCGCGCATCGGCTCGTGCGCCGACACCGGCCACTGGGTCCGCAGCGGCCTGAAGCCCGTGGACGCGCTCCGCATTTTGAAAGGCCGCATCGTGAGCAGCCACCTGAAGGATCTGAATGAGGAAAACCCGAAAGCCCACGACGTCCCGTACGGCACCGGAGTGAGCAACGTGAAAGGCATCCTCGACGAATTCGCCGCGCAGGGCTTCACCGGGCCGATCTCGATCGAGTACGAATTCAAACAGGAGGACAATCTCGCCGAGGCAAAGCTGTGCATCGAGTTCGTCCGCGGCTACCAGCCGAAGAAGTAAACGCAGACTGCGGCTGCGGGCTAGTCAGAGCGTTTGGTGGTGATTCTCTTGGCGTTCTCGTTGCTGAGTCCCGGAGGGACTGCGGAAATTAGCCGGTGGTCGAGCGAGCACAGCGAGCGAACACCACCGGATCACGGTCGTAAAAAGACATCCGCCCCGGAGGGGCGGCGGAAATCTTGTGCGTCCATTTTCCTGCGCCCCTCCGGGGCGCTTTCCATATTTTTCCGGTCATCCGGTGGTGGTCGCTGCGCTCGACCACCGGCTAATTTCCATTGTCCCTCTGGGACACAAGCAACCTCCAGCGTCAAAGAGTGCATGACACGCTTTAAGCGGGACGGCATCCCGCATCGCACAAGTGCGCCGCCTGCGTGCTCTCCTGCGCGGCCAGCGTGTCGGCGATTTCCTGCGTGCCCGTGCGCAGGAACCACTGGCTGAAGCGGTGCCGGTTTCGGCTCACCATGTCGCACACGCGCATCGCGAATGGCCGCAGCAGCGGACCCGCGAGACGCTGCGACCACGCGCGATATTCGCGCAGCGCCCACAGGCACATGATCCACGCATCCGCCCCGCGCCACACCTCGCCGCTGTCCGCGACGACGAGGATCTGGCGCGCCGGCTCCAGCGCGGTGATACCAGGGAAGCGCTCCTCGAGTTCCGGGTTTTGCAGCGGCACAAAGGCCAGCGGCACGAACGCCGGCTGCCCCTGCAACCACACGCGCACGCGCCGGCACAGTTCGCATTTTGCATCGTAGAGGACGTGGAGTTTTTTCATGTCCGTGGGATCACTTTGTTCAGGGCCTCACCCCGATATGCGCGGTCGGCGCGACCGGCGGCGGTGCACCGTGGAGCAGCGCGCGCTTCCTCATGCCGTTGAAAATGTAGATGTTCAGGAAGTGCATCGCGCCCAGCGTGAGCAGCACGACACCTTCCTTGCTGCACACCGCCTCGAGCAGTTCCGGCAAGTCCGTGGGCCGCGTGCCAGTCTTCACCGCGAGTGTGATGAAGCCGACATTGACGAGATAAAAGCCGACGACGAGCAGATGGTTCACGCTGTCAGCCAGGCGCTCATTCCCGTGAAAGGCGTCCACAAGGAAGATGCGCCCGTTCTTGTGCAGCGTGCGCGCGACCCAGATGGTCACGGCGACACTGATGAGGAGGTAGGCGATGTGATAGGCGGCAGTGTAGTTCATGGTGTGTGGTGGTCTGTGGTTTGTCTTTTGAAAGTTCGGCGACTCTGGTAGTTTCGGGAAGTAGTGAAAGCTTCAGGCAAGGCAAAATCACGACAGCCACTTCAACGCCCAGGGAAGAATCTTGGACTGCTCCGAGCGCGCGATCTTGCTCAGGATACCGTCCATCATCTCAAGGAATTCCCGCAGCGCCTTCACCTGCTTTGAAAACGCGACCGCTTCGCCGCCCTTCAGCGTCTCCGTCCGCTCGTGGCAATCCTTGAGCACCGTGATCGCCGGGCGGATTTCCCGCCGCTTCCGCTCGCGGGTGATGATGCAGAACATCTTCCAGATGTCCTTCTCTGCCTCGAAATTCTCCTTCCGCTCGCCTTTCGGGATGATGCCTCGGATGAGCCCCCACCCGCACAGCTCGCGCAAGTTCGTGTTCGCATGGCCGCGACTCACCTTGAGTTCCTCCATGATGTCGTCGGTCGTCAGCGGCTTCGTGCTGATCATCAGCAGCGCATGGACCTGCGCCATCGTGCGGTTGATCCCCCACGCGCTCCCCATCGCCCCCCATTGCGTGATGAACCCATCCTTCGCCGCTTGGAGCTGGGCGGCATCCCCCGCGCTGCCGGCTGGAAATGTGCTTTTCATTTTGTGCTTTCAATCTTTCCTGAAACTACGAGATGGCAAGAAAAATCTCAGGCGAGCGAATTGCGGCGCGACTGGGAGGGCACTGGGAGCGGCGACATTCCTGTCGCCGTCCTTCATAATCGCCGGAGGCGCTCAGATCTTTGGAAAGGCGGCCTGCCAGACGCCCGCCCACACCCCCACCGCCGTGCCACGAAGTGTGCGCCTCCGGCGCAGGAGCGAAGACGGCGACAGGAATGTCGCCGCTCCTTGCGCCGCTCGCCAAACGCCGCGCCTTTGTGCAGTCTCGCGCGATGCCGAGTCCCAGCCATCCACTCACGCGGGCAATCAGTTTCGCGTTCGCGCTCGCGCTGGTGATCGGCATCATCGTCGCCGCACTGCTTGCGCTGCCGTACCAATGGAGCTGGAAGCCCGCGTGGGAATACCGCCGCCTCTTTGTGGATGGCTGGCTCGCCACGCTCGGCATCTCGGCGCTCGCGCTGCCGCTGAGCTGTGTGCTCGGGCTGCTGTTCGCCCTCGCGCGGCGCTCGGCATTTCTTCCCCTGCAATATTTCTCCCGCATCTACGTCGAGCTCACCCGCGGCGCTCCGCTGATCGTGCAGATTTACCTCTACTTCTACGTCTTCGCGAATGCGCTCCATGTGCATGGCCGCTACGTCGTCGGGCCGCTCATCCTTGCCGCGTTCACCGGCGCATACATCAGCGAGATCATCCGCGCGGGCATCGAGGGCGTCGGCAAGTCGCAGCTCGAAACCGCGCGCGCGATCGGCCTCACGACGCGGCAGACTTACCGCCATGTGATTTTCCCGCAGGCCATCCGGCAGATCCTCCCGTCGCTCGCCGGGCAGTTCGTGTCACTCGTGAAAGACTCCTCGCTGCTCTCGATCATCGCCGTCGCTGAGCTGGCGAATGCCGCGAGCAATGTGAACGGATACACGCTCAAACCCTTTGAAACCTACCTGCCGCTCGCCTTCGGTTATCTCATCATCACCCTGCCGATTTCGCTCTGGACGCAGTCGCTCGAGAGGCGCGCAAATTTCGACACCTGACGTGCTTGTGAAATCGCACGCCGATCTGCCTCTCCGCGAGAGGGCGCGCGCATCAGAACGCCACGACATTCTGAATACAGCGTCCCCTTGTCGTGCGGCGGGAAGCGGAGCGCCACGCCGCCTTGTTGCGGAATCGCAAACCGACGCCCGACCTTCGTCCCGCGCGCGCGGTCAAGGCGGTGTCGCGCTTCGCCTGCCACCGCACGACAAGTCCTCTCGCGGGGTCCAACGACTCCGCGCCGCGTTCGCAAACGTTTGCACGATTTTGATTTCATGATGACTTCCACGGCACGCTCCTGACACACCGATTCCGAAATGCTCATCGCCTTCCACAAACCATTCGGCGTACTCAGCCAATTTACCGACGATGGCTCGAAGCACCGCACGCTCGCGGACTTCGGCTTTCCCAAACATGCCTACCCGCTCGGGCGTCTCGACGCGGAAAGCGAGGGCCTGCTGCTCCTCGGCGACGAGCCCTACCTGAACAAAAAACTCCTCGCGCCCGAGAACGCGCACAGCCGCACGTATTGGGCGCTTATCGAGCGAATCCCGACGCGCGAATCGCTCGATGAACTCCAACGCGGCATCGTCATCGGCGGACATTGCACGCTGCCCTGCCGCACGTGGATGCTGGCACCGCAGCCGTTCGTGCCGCCGCGCGATCCGCCCGTGCGCTTCCGCAAGAATATCCCCGACTGCTGGATCGCGCTCTCGCTCATCGAGGGGAAAAATCACCAGGTGCGCCGCATGACTGCCGCCATCGGGCACCCGACGCTGCGGCTCCTCCGCGTGCAGATCGGCGAACTCGAACTCAACGGCCTCGCCCCCGGCCACTGGCGCGAACTCGGCCCCGGCGAACGCGCGCGGGTCTTCGCCGGGCGTCCGCGCTCCGAGGCAAAGATAAACCGCGAAGGCGCGAAGATCGCGAAGTAGCAGCGGCGGCAATGTAGAGCCCACGAGCCGTCGGCCCGGCGGGATGGGCCGTATGGCGGTCTTTCTGGTCCGACGACCGTTCGGCATTTCCGCGCCGGTGCCGACGGAAGGGTTTTGGGAAGGCGCGCCGTCGCCTCACGCAGCACGCGCGTCGCCAAGGCGGTGTCGGCGCTCGTTCCTCGCTCTGCCACCGCACTCCAAGATTGCTCGCCCGTCGCGCGCCGTGCTTTGCTTGCGCAAATGCCAGTCATCACGCCACGCAAGACTCTGCCGAATTACGACGCGATCATTGTTGGGAGCGGCGCGGCGGGCGGGATGTCGGCTTACGTGCTGTGCAAGGCGGGGCTGAAGGTGCTGATGCTCGAAGCGGGGCGGAACTATGATCCGATCATGGAGACGCCGATGTTCCAGACGGCGGCGGATGCGCCGCTGCGGAACACGGCGACGCCGGACAAGCCGTTTGGTTTTTTCGACGCGACGGTGAACGGCGGATGGACGGTGCCGGGCGAGCCTTACATGGTGAAGCGCGGGGGTGAGGATGGCTGGCACGAGGCGCGCGACTGGAAGGCGAAAGAAACCACGCAGAATTTCACATGGTGGCGTCCGCGCATGTTGGGCGGGCGGACGAACCACTGGGGGCGCATCTCGCTGCGCATGGGGCCGTATGATTTCAAGCCGAAGTCGCGTGACGGGCTCGGGCTCGACTGGCCGTTTGAATACAAGGACATCGAGCCGTGGTACGACAAGACGGAGGCGCTTGTTGGCGTCTTTGGCAGCAATGAAGGACTGGAGAACACGCCTGATTCGCTGAACGGCTCGCTCCAGCCGCCGCCACATCCGCGCGCGCATGAGATGCTCGTCCGCAAGCACGCGAAGGGGCTCGGCATCCCGGTGATTCCGTCGCACATGGCGATCCTCACGAAGCCGCTGAACAATCGCGCAGCGTGTTTCTACGCGACGCCGTGCGGGCGCGGCTGCTCGATCAAGGCGAACTTTCAGTCCACGACCGTGCTGCTGCCGCCGGCGGTGGAGACGGGGAATCTCGACATCATCACGGACGCGATGGTGCGCGAGGTGACGGTGGACAAGGCCGGCAAGGCGACGGGCGTGCTCTACATGGACAAGGCGACGGGCAAGGAGGAGCGCGCGACGGCGCGCGTCGTCGTGCTGTGCGCGAGCGGCTGCGAGAGCGCGCGCATATTGCTGAACAGCAAGTCGGCGCTTTTCCCGAACGGCCTCGCGAACGGCTCGGGCAAAGTGGGCCGCTACCTCATGGACAGCGTGGGCAGCAATCTCGGCGGCCACATTCCCGCGCTGGAAAATTGCCCGCCCTACAACGCCGATGGCACGAGCAGCATGCACGTCTATACGCCGTGGTGGCTCTACAAGGAGCAGCTCGCGGGAAAGCTCGATTTTGCGCGCGGCTACCACATCGAGATCGGCGGCGGACGGCACATGCCGGAGATGGGAGTGTCGGGGACGGGCAGCGGCAGTTACGGTAAAAAATTCAAGGAAGAGGCGCGGCGACACTACGGCGCGAGCGTCGGCTTCAGCGGGCGCGGAGAGATGATTCCGAACGAGGACAGCTACTGCGAACTCGATCCGGACAAGAAGGATAGGTGGGGCATCCCCGTGCTGCGCTTTCACTGGAAATGGAGCGACCACGAGAAGAAGCAGGCCGTCCACATGCAGAAGACCTTCGCCGCGATCATCGAGGCGATGGGTGGCAAGGCGAAGCCGGAGTTGGATCCGGAAAAAGCGATCATGGGCGGCGGCACGATCATTCACGAAGTCGGCACGACCTGCATGGGCAGCGACCCGAAGGCCAGCGTGCTCAACGAATGGAGCCAGGCGTGGGAGGTGAAAAATCTCTTCGTCACCGACGGCGGCCCGTTCGCGAGCAACGCCGACAAGAATCCCACGCTCTCGATCATGGCCCTCGCCATGCGCTCCTGCACGCACCTCGCGGAGGAGCTTCGCAAAGGAAACATCTGACACCTGAATCTCCTCATCACGACATGAACCCAGCACCCCACTTCCTCTCCCGCCGCGAGGCGCTCAAACGTGTCATTGGCGTCTCCGTCGCGCTGACTGCGATGGAACTAAACGCCTTCGCCGCCACGCCCGTGCGCGGCATCGGCACCGATCCGAATTTGCTCAAAAAGGAAATCCCGTGGCCGCTCATCCTGAACGACACGGAGAAGCGCGCCGTTACGGCTTTCGCGGATATCCTCATCCCCGCCGACGACCACGGTCCCGCGGCGAGCAAGGTCGGCGTGACGGAGTTCATCAACGAATGGGTGAGCGCGCCCTA
>JANXZI010000782.1 GCA_025355595.1 Spartobacteria bacterium | reverse complement strand
GTCTGCGTGAAGATGAGGACGCTCTTGTATTCCGTGGCCTCGAGCATCGCGAGGAGGAGGTCCATTTTCTGATCCTTCGCGACGGGGTAGAGCGCGTGCGACACGGTGTCGGCGGCGCTCTGGCGGCGGCCGATCTCGATGGCGATGGGATCGCGGAGGATCCATTTTGTGAGCGTCTCGAGTTCGGGCGGGAGCGTGGCGGAGAAGAAGAGGGTCTGCCGGTCTTTCGGCGTCTGCTTGATGATGCGCGAGACATCAGGGAGGAATCCCATGTCGAGCATGCGGTCCACTTCATCGAGCACGAGGTGGCGCACGTCGCCGAGCTTGATGCTGCCGTCTTCCATGAAGTCGAGGAGCCGTCCCGGAGTCGCGACGATCACGTCGGCACCCTTGGCGAGTTCATCGCGCTGGTTGCCGTAGCCGACGCCACCGTGGATGATGACAGTGCGCAGACCGCTGTCCTTGCCGTAGTCGGTGAAGCTCTGGTGCACCTGCTGGGCGAGTTCCCGCGTGGGCTCGAGGATGAGTGCGCGCAGCTTGCCGTGCTCGCCGAGCATGGTGAGGATCGGGAGGGCGAAGGCCGCGGTCTTGCCGGTGCCGGTCTGCGCGGAACCCATCACATCTTTTCCCTGCAAAACGAGGGGCATTGCCTGTTCCTGGATCGGCGTGGCGTTGAGGTAGCCCTTGGCTTCGACGCTGCGCACGACCGCTTCGGACAGGCCGAACTCTTTGAATGTCATCAGACCTTCCCTTAAACGTCTGCCCCGGCAGGCGCAACTAACATTTTGCGCCGCGCCGTCGCGCCGGGCACACTCGCGCGATGCCACGCTCCCTCGTTTCCCGTTCGCTCGAACCGCTCGTCGGCGTGCTCTGGGGTGTCTTCCTCGTATGGACGGCGTGGCTGGCCGTGGTGTGGATCGCGCCGATCGGTCCGAGTGCGCTCGGCCTGTTCGCAGGTGAACCGCCCCCGCCAAATGCCGACCTTCGCCGCGCCGGGCTCATCCTCGCGGAAAATGCGGATCTCGTGTGGCTCACGCTCGCCACGATATGCCTCCACCTCGTGCTGACGCGCGCTCACAGCCTGCGGACGGCGCGCACATGGCTCGCATGGTCCGCCGGGGGCGGGTTGCTGCTCGGGGTGCTGAATGCGACGACTGGCGTGCTTTTTGGGAGGCTCTACTTCGGGCGAGCGCTGGGCCTGAAGCTGCTCGGCGTCGGCGTCGGCTGGGTGCTGCTCTGGCCGGTGCTGGTGATGGCGGCGCGCGAGTCGGTGCTCTGGGCGCGTCCGCGGGCCAGCCACCGACTCACCGCCATTCTCACCGCCGCGCTGGTGCTCCTCACGGTGGCCAATCTCGAATGGCCCGCACGATTCCTCCGCGGTTGGTGGGTGTGGCCGCCCGGCGGTGCGCCCGGCGTGCCGTGGCGGTTCTGGCTCTCGTGGTGTGTCTGGCCGGGGCTGATGGCGTTTGCGATGCGGGAAAGGGATGTCGCTTCCGCAGCCGTCGCGCGCTCTGGCAAGCCCGTGATCATCCTCGCGGCGCTGAATGTGATCGCCTTGGCTGCGTGGCTCCGGCACCGGTGAATTCGTGACAGGATTGTCTCAAATGAAAGGCCAGCGAGTGTGTTAGAAGCGACAGCCATGAAAATTATTGAGTTCTTCCAACGCGCGCTGGGGCGCCCGACGAATCTGCATCCCGTGGATCACGGCCTCGCCCGGCACTGGACGAAGCAGCGCCTCGCCGCCGTCTTTCCCGAACTCCGCACCGACGCCCGCAGGCTTGAGGCTGCCTACCGTGCGCTGGATCTCGCGCCGCGGGCCAGCGATACGAATCCGTCAGAGACGGTTTTCGAGATCGGGGTTCATCGCGAAGTCGAGCCCTGAGTCGGGACGCCGGGTCGGCAGACCTCTGCACGCCGGAAAAGCCAGACGCCCGGCAGTCGCGCAGCGTTGCCATGGCGGCTGCGCTGGGTTTTTCCGAAGTTGTGCCAGACGTGCCGGAGATGACGAATTGCTTATCTCTCTCATCTCCCTTGAAGAAAAAACCGGCAGTCTTCATCAAAGGATTCGCACCGAAATTACTTTAAGCTCTTAACTACTGACGACGCGTGATAAAGAAATTCTTGAATACCCTGAACAAAACTCACAAAAATGCGTCCATACAATGCAATTACACGAATAGATTATACACGGGCTCATCACTGAATCTGCTCGGCTGATCGACACCGCACAAAATCTGCTCACCTAAAAAAGAAAACACAGGTTACCCACATGGCCAAATTCGACGACTCTGATTCAGGATTCAAAATCTACCTCCGGGAGATCGGCAAGACGCCGCTCCTGACCATCCAAGAGGAGATTGACCTCGCCGCGAAGATCCAGCGGGGCGATATGAAGGCGCGCGCCTTGATGATCACCGCAAACCTCCGCCTCGTCGTGAAAATCGCGCACGATTACGGCAACCTCGGCCTCCCGCTGCTCGACCTCGTTTCCGAAGGCAACATCGGCCTGATGAAAGCCGTCGAGCGTTTCGACCCCGCGAAGGGCGGCAAGCTCTCTACTTATGCCGCGTGGTGGATCAAACAGTCCATCAAGCGCGCCCTCGCGAACCAGTCGAAGACCATCCGCCTTCCCGTGCATCTCGTGGACAAAATCTCGAAGATGCGCCGCGTTTCGCTCCAAATGAGCGAGGAACTCGGCCGCGAACCGACCGACGACGAACTCGGCGAAGAAATCGGCATCGCCGCGGGCAAAGTCTCGCAGCTGAAGACCGTCTCGATTCGCCCGGCTTCGCTCGACGCGCCGATCAGCGACGATGACTCGACCGAGTTCGGCGAAATTGTCGGCGACCTTGAAGCACTCACGCCTTTCGAGCAATTGCGCGATCAGAATCTGCGCGATGAAGTCGGCGATCTGCTCGGCGTGCTCGATGAGCGGGAA
>JANXZI010000780.1 GCA_025355595.1 Spartobacteria bacterium | reverse complement strand
CGGCCGCAGTGGCAGCTTCGATCTCGGCAATGTCGCGCTGCATGAATATGTTGAATTCGAGCCCGAGCATTTCGACCTCGCCCGCATGAATGCCGCCCTCGGCATCCTGATCAAACGGCATCCGATGCTCCGTGCGGTGGTGGTGCCGGACGGGATGCAGCGGGTGGTCGAACACGTCCCGGATTACACCATCGAAGTCGTGGATTTGCGCGGTCGTTCGCAGCAGGAACGTTCCGCGATCCTGTCTGCGGAGCGCGAACGCATGTCGCATCGGATGTTCGACCTCACGGTCTGGCCGTGGTTTGAAATTCGCGCCTTCCGTCTGGAGGAAAATCGCCATCGTATGCTGCTCAGTTGCGATGAGGTGATGCTGGACGCATGGAGCAGCTACCTGATCCTCCGGGAATTTTCCGCGCTGCTGGACGATGAAAACGCGCCCTTGCCGCCTCTCGATCTGACCTTCCGCGACTTCATGATTGCGGGAAGCGGGAAGGACAAGACCCCGAGCTGGCGGCGTGCCAGGGATTACTGGTCGGCGCGACTGGGCGAGATTCCGCCACCGCCCGCGCTGCCGCTTTCCAAATCGCCGGAGATGGTCACGCGGCCACGCTTTGCCCGCCGCATGATGCGACTGACACCGGACGAATGGAGCCGCTTCCAGCAGCGCGCGGGCGAGGGTGGCTTGACGCCGGGAGTGAGCCTCATTGCGGCGTATGCGGAGATCGTCGCACGCTGGAGTCAAAGCCGCCGCTTCACACTGAATCTACCGATTTTCAATCGCCCGCCAGTTCACCTTGGGATCAACAACGTGGTCGGGCATTTCACGACGCTTTCATTGCTCGCCGTGGATCTCGGGCGCGCGGAGTCCTTCCTGGATCACGCCCTCGCGATCCAGCGTCAGCTTCGGAGCGATCTGGATCACCGTGATTACGGCGGTGTCCAGGTGATGCGCGATCTCCGGCACCATGAGGGAGGGGAGGCCTTTGGGGCTCCGATTGTGGCGACGAACATCATGCTCAAGGAGGGCTTCCAATCCTCACTCCGGGGGCGGGTCGAATACGCGATCACCCAAGCGCCGCAGGTGCTTTTGGAACAGATCGCGACCGTTTCCGATGGTGGCCTGCTCCTCTGCTGGGACGCAGTGGAGGAACTGTTTCCCGCCGGAGTGCTCGATGAAATGTTCGGCGCGTTTTCCGGATTCATCTCACGCCTGGCAGCGGAGGAAGGCAATTGGAAAGCCAGCCAGTCATCGGTAAGCATCCCCGCGAAACACCTGCCGGAAACCGCGCAGCAATCGGCTGAATTGCTCCACACGCTGTTCCTGAAACAAGTCCCGATCCGCGGCGATGCGCCTGCGGTCATCTCGTCATCCCGCACGCTCGGCTATCGCGAACTGCATCGGCGGGCGATGTGGGTGGCCCGCCGGCTCCGCGAGCATGGTGCCGGGCCGAATACACTCGTGGCCATCGTCACGGAAAAAGGATGGGAGCAAGTGGTCGCCGCGCTCGGGATTTTGTACGCCGGCGCGGCCTATCTTCCCATCGAGGCAAAGGTGCCTGCGGAACGGCTGGCATACCTTCTTCAGCATGGAGAGGTGAGGATTGCCCTCACGCAGTCGCACATCACGAGGCAGATTTCCTGGCCGGGAAATGTGCGGCACCTGTGCGTGGACGAGGGCTTCGAGGATGCCGGGGCTTTCGACTTTCCTCGGCCGCGCATCGAGGACCTTGCCTATGTGATTTACACCTCCGGCTCCACCGGCCAGCCGAAGGGTGTCATGATTGATCATCGCGGTGCGGTGAATACGGTTCTTGACATCAATGGCCGCTTCCAAGTCACCGCTGAGGACCGTGTCCTCGCGCTCTCGTCGCTGAGTTTCGACCTCTCGGTGTACGACGTTTTTGGAATGCTCGCGGCGGGCGGCGCGATCGTGATTCCGGATGCGGATGGCACGCTCGATCCTGCGCATTGGGCCAGCCTGATCCTGCGTGAAAAGGTGACGATTTGGAACACGGTTCCCGCGCTCATGAATCTCTTCGCCGAATATGCGGCCCAGCTTTCCTGCATGGCCGCGAACAAGCTCCGCCTGGCCATGCTGAGCGGGGATTGGATTCCGCTGACTCTGCCGGATCAGATCCGCGCATTGTCGCCCGATGCCCGCGTGATCAGCCTCGGCGGGGCGACGGAGGCGTCCATCTGGTCCATCCTTTATCCGGTGGAGAAAGTGGATGCCGCGTGGAAAAGCATTCCGTACGGCAGGGCGATGGTGAACCAGTCCTTTCACGTTTTCGACAGCGCGATGGATGAATGTCCGGCCTGGGTGGTCGGCGAACTTTACATCGGCGGCATCGGCCTGGCGCGAGGCTACTGGCGCGATGCGGAGAAAACCGCTGTTAGTTTTGTGCGGCATCCGCGGACCGGCGAGCCGCTCTACCGCACCGGAGATCTCGGTCGCTGGCTGCCCGATGGAAATATCGAGTTCCTTGGACGCAAGGATTTCCAAGTGAAAATCCAAGGCTTCCGCATTGAACTCGAAGAGATCGAGGCGGCGCTGCTTCAGCATCCCGCACTCGCCGCAGTCGTGGTGACGGCGCGCGGTGGCCGACATGAAAACAAGCGGCTCGTCGCCTGCGTTGTCCCAAAAAGCGCCGCTCCCTCCATTTCGGAAATGCGGGAATTCCTGCTCCAAAAACTTCCCGCCTACATGGTTCCGTCCGCGTTCATCATTCTTGAACGCCTGCCGCTCAGTTCCAATGGCAAGGTGGATCGTTCCGCCTTGCCGGAGGTGTTGCCATTGCCGGAAAGCGAACCGACCAGCCGGGAGGTGGACGCGGTTTCCCGGATTACGGCAATCGTCGAACGGGTTCTGAAAATCGGGCGCATTGAACCGCACGCTGACCTCATCAATCTCGGCGCGACCTCGCTGAATATCATCAGCATCGTCAATGTGATCGAACGTGAGCTGCAATTCCGTCCCAATTTAGCGGAATTTTTCCGCGTTCCGACGATCACCTGTCTCGTCAGAGGCTTTGCCGCGGCTCCAGAATCATTGCGGCGAAGTGGCCATGCTCCTGCGGCGGGACGGGAAACCGGGGTGCTGTGATCGATGTGCTTTCCATCCGTGAACCCTGCGATACACCGATGCACCGACATGGAGCCTGAGTGCGATCGTCTGATTTCCGCAAAACTAACTGCCGTGCTGCCATCACCACTCACGATCCCATGCAGTTGAAAGGCTACACCGTGGGTGATTTCGATCGCGGCGCGCCGCGCTGGAAGGAGGCGCTGTGGGTGCTCGTGAAGTGCGTGTTTTTCCTCAATGCATTTCCGTGGCCGTCGGCACTGCGGGTGGCACTGCTGCGGTTTTTCGGGGCAAAGATTGGGAGCGGAGTTGTCGTTCGCGGGAATGTGAATGTGACCTTCCCGTGGCGGCTCACACTGGGCGACGATGTGTGGCTCGGTGAGGAAGTCTCGATCCTCAGCCTCGCATCGGTGGTGATCGAATCGAGCGTGTGCCTCTCGCAGCGCGCGTTCCTCTGCACGGGGTCGCATGATTTTCGTTCGGAGAAATTCAGCCTGGTGACGAAGCCAATCACCGTGGGCGCCGGATCGTGGATCGCCGCGCAGGCGTTCATTTCGCCCGGCGTGGAAATCGGAGCAGGCAGCATGGTTTGCGCGGGCAGTGTGGTGGTCGAAAATGTGCCGCCGCGCTGCATCGTGCGCGGGAATCCGGCGCAGCTCGTGAAGCAGCTCCAGTGATCGGGCGATGCGGATTCTTTTCCTCAACCAGTATTTCCCGCCCGATCCCGCGCCGACGGGGTTGCTGTTTCGCGAGGTTGCCGACGAATTTGTGCGACTCGGGCACGCGGTGGATTTTGTGGATGCGGCGCAGGATTACCGCGGTGCGCAGTGCGGATCCGGGCGCATGAAGCGCGAACTCGGCGCGCTGTGGCGGATGCTGCGCGCGGGGCGCGCACTCAGTGTGAAACGGCATGCGGATGTCGTCGTCTCGGGCACGTCGCCGCCGTGCCTCGGGGTGGTCGCGGATCGCGTCGCGCGCAAGCACGGCGCGGCGCACCTCCACTGGGCGATGGACATGTATCCCGAACTGGCGATCGAGCTCGGCGAAATCCGGCGCACCTCACTCGTCGCGAAAATCACGGGCTGGGCGATGCGCGGCGTCTATCGCCGGGCGAAGAAGGTCGTCGCGCTCGATGGGGACATGGCCGCGAGATTTCGCACGATGAAGGTCGAGCCGACCATCATCCGCCCGTGGGTGCTGCGGCGCAGCGATGATGCGGGTGATTTTTCCGCCCCGCCGGCAGCGCCGTGGACGTGGATCTACTCGGGGAATCTCGGCCGCGCGCATGAGTGGGAGACGCTGCTCGCCGCGCAGGCGCTGCTGGAGCAGCGCGGCGTGGATGTGCGGCTGCTTTTCCAAGGCGGGGGGCCTTCGAAAAAGCCGGCGCAGGCGCGAGCCGAGGCGCTCGGCCTGCGCCGGTGCGAGTGGCAGGATTACGCCGCGGCGGAGCGACTCACGGAGTCACTGTTGCGCGGTCAGGTTCTCGTGGCATCGCAGCTTCCCGCCGTGCGCGGGCTGCTGTGGCCGAGTAAGCTGGCGCTGATGGTCACGCTGCCGAGGCCGATCCTGTTCGTCGGGCCGCCGGATGGCGCGATTGCGACGGAGTTGCACGGCTTCCCCCATGCCGGCGTGTTCGCACCGGGCGATGCGGAAGGTGTGGCGCGCTGGATCGTTGCGCAGCGCGCGGGTGCGACCGTGGTTTCGCCCGAGTCCGTGGAGTCCGCGGAGCAGCGGCGGGGCGCGGCGCTTGCGGCGTGGGTTGCGCTGCTGGAGCGGGGCGCGCGGTGATGATGCGAAGATTTTTTGCACCTGCGCCCGGTTCCTGCATATGGTCGGGCTTCAAAACTGCGGAGCACGGTGCCCCTCCTCGCCGAGCGTCGCAGCAGCCTCGGGAAAAATGACGCGAACCACCGAACCGAATGAAGGATGCCGATGCGCACGAGGGATTCCGCGCCGCAGCGTGCGGATGGCCCGCTCGGGCGGTACGGCTGGCCTCACGGAAACCGTATGACGCAGGTTTTGTTCTTTCTCGCATTCGGCTTCCTCGTGTCGGTGATCCTCACGCCGTGGATGATCCGCCTCGCCAATACTGGTGTGGGGATGGATGCGCCGGACGACGGGCGGAAAAAGCAGGCCGCTCCAGTCCCTCGAATCGGCGGCGTGCCGCTCATGTTCAGCCTCGTGCTCGGCGTGATGGTGATCCTCTGGCTGCAGCCGGCGCGCTCGTTCGAGTGGTTCCCGATCCTGATCGGCCTCTCCATGATGTTCGCGCTCGGGCTGTGGGACGACATCAAGCCTCTCGGCGCAAAGAAAAAGCTCCTCGGCCAGATCGTGATTGCGAGCATCGTCGCCTCGCTCGGGCTCGAGATTCAGCGGTTCTCGCTCCCGAGCTACGGCACGATCGATCTCGGTGGCTGGAGCGCGCCGGTGACGGTGCTGTGGCTGATTGCGATTCCGAACATCGTGAACCTCATTGACGGCTTCGACGGGCTCGCGGGCGGGCTGGGGCTGTTCATGTCGGTCACGCTGGGGATGGTCGGCTACGTGTCGGATCACCTCGGGCTCGCGTGGTTCGCGTTCACGCTGGCGGGCGCGCTCATGGGGTTTCTGATTTTCAATTTCCCCCCCGCGCGAATCTACCTCGGCGACGGCGGCGCGTACCTGATCGGGTTCACGATTGCCGTGCTCTCCGTGTCGAGTTCGCACAAGGGATCGGTCGCGGCGGCGCTGCTGGTCACGCTCGTGGGGCTGGGGCTTCCGATTCTCGACACTTCATTCGCCCTGGCACGGCGGGCGTTGCGCGGCTTCCCGCTTTTCCATGCGGATGACGAGCACGTCCACCACCGCCTCGAGAAGATGGGGATTTCAAAAAGGCGGATCCTTTTCGGCCTCTACGGCATCTGCGTGATCCTGTCGTTGATCGGGCTCACGATCTTCTGGAACAAGGGCGGCACGCTGCCCATCGCGATCGGGCTGGGCATGTTTTTCCTCATGGTGCTCGGCGTCGTGCGGCACTTCCTGCGCGTGCGGAGCTGGAAGGACGCGCACCAGCAGATCAAGCGCGTGCTCAGTCGGCGGCAGGCCGTGCAATATACGGTGCTCCAGGCAAAGCTGCTCGTGCTCGAGGTGGAGCGGTGCGAGACGGCGCAGCAGTTCTGGAACATCCTGGATCAGACCATGCGGCGCGTCGGATTCGTGGAGGAAAATGAGACCGAGAACCAGGTTCCGATCCAGCTCCGGCAGAATGGCTCGAAGCCGCTCGCGCTCCATGCGTCGCTCGACGAGGGCACGATCCCCGAGTGGCAGCGCATCGCAGAGTGTTTCCGCCCCGCCTACTCGAAGGCGCTCGCCAAGTGGGGGCCGAGATGAGGAGATAGCCGGATGCCCCCAAGCCCTCCGAACCCCCGGCGAACCCCGCCGCCGCGATGGAAAAAGCGCCGGCTCGCCGCGCTCATCGCCTTCGGGATCATCACGGTGCTGGGACCGCTGGCCTTTGGCGCGGTGGATCGCGTCGTGCAGGTCGTGCTCGTGGTCGTACTGGCTGCGGGGATTTTTCTCGATCCGCCCGCGCCGCTCTCGCTCGGGAGGCGCGGGAATGTCGTGGCGATCGTGATCATCGGCGTGCTGGTCCTGAAGGAATTCCTCCCGCACCAGTGGTTCGGCAGGTCGCTCTGGCGCGGGTCGGCGGAGGCGATTCCCGGCCTCGAAATTTCGGGCATGCATCATCCCGAGCCGGCGCTCGCCTTTGACGGGCTGCTCGTCGCGCTGCTCGCCGTGGTGTGGTTCCAGTGGGTCCGCACGATGGCGGCGCGGCGGGAGATGCGCGTGGCGCTGGCGTGGATTCTTTTCGGCAGCGGGATCGCGCTCGCGGCGGTCTGCTTCGTGATGGGCACGAAGGGCGCGCAGACCGGCGCGATCTACGGCCTGCGCTCCACGCCCGGCTGGACGGGCTGGGGGCCATTTCCAAATCGTAACCACACGGCGTCGCTCCTCGCGATGTCCGCGCTGGCCGGGCTCGGCTGCGCGGTGCGTGCCGGCGTTCGGCGAAATTACCGCGCGACGGTGATCGCGACCGGGGCGATCCTCGTGATCATTGTCGCGCTGCTCGTGGGGAAATCGCGCGGCGGTCTCGTCGCGCTGGCGGCGGGCATCGCGGTCTTCGGCGTGATGATGCTGCTCAAGCACCGGAGCAAACGGACGCTGGCGATCCTCGCCGGCGGTGTGACGCTGGTCGCGGTGATCGTGACGCTCTTCGGCAGCCAGGTGACGGGGCGCTTTTTCTCCGGCGATGGAAAGCTGGACGCGCATCAGCTCCGCCGGGACATCTGGGGCAACACGGTCACGATGTGGGGCGACGCGCCGCTGCTCGGTCATGGCGTGGGTTCGTTCACAGGGCTCTTTCCCTTTTACCAGAACATCACCCTCGACGACGGCGTGATCCTCCACCCCGAGAGCAGTTGGCTGCAATGGCTGTGCGAATTCGGCGTCATCCCCGTGGTGGTAATCGCGGGGCTGGGCATCGGCCTCGTGGTGTCGCGGCTGCGCGGGCTTTTCAAAAGGCACGGCACTTTCTACCTCGCGGCGGGAGCGCTTGCGGGCGTCGCGGCCATCGCGGTGCATTCGGCGATCGACGTCCCCGGCCACCGCTGGGGGACGGCGGGCTATGCGCTGGCGCTGCTCGCGCTCGCGTGCCCGATCTCGCGCGAGGCGCACGTCATCGGCGTGGAAGCGCCGAGCACGGGATTCGTGCCGCTGGCGATCGGTGCGTACTGGGCGCTGCCATTCCTCGGGTTTTCGTTCGCGTGGCAGCCGGTGATCGTGGAGCAGTTGCGCGCGCGGGAGGGATCGGGAGTGCCGCCGCGCCCGGCGATCAGGGAATGGAAAAGCGCGATCCGATTTTTCCCGCTCGACGCCGGGCTGCATCACTTTGCGGCGATGCGCCAGCTCGAGATGGGGCCGCCGAAAAATTCCGAGTGGCAGCGGCACATCGAGATCGTCCACCGGCTCATGCCGGGGAGCTGGCGCTACCCGATCAGCCACGCGCGCGCCGTGAAGCGCCTCTCGCCTGCGCTGTGCATCGAGTACTGGCAGCAGGCCATCGCGCGCTCCGGCTGGCGTGCCTCGGAGACCCTCTTGCAGGCGCTCATTGCGACTGACGACATCCCATTCGCGGGTTCGTCTTGGGAGGAATTCATCGGCGACCACCCTGCGCTCGCGCTGACCTATGCCGGTACGCTGCCGGATGCGGAAACGCGGACGTACTTCGACCTGTGGTGGCAGACGCGCCGCACCGCCGCTGATGTGACGGGAGATGAGCTTCGCGATTTTTACCGGCTCGCGAAGCGCTGGGCCACGCCGGAGCAGATCTCGGAATGGATCCACACCCATCCCTCGCGGCGTCGCGAGGATTTCCGCCAGTGGGCCGCGCTCCTGCACGGTGCGGGCATGAGCGAGCGGGCGTGGCAGTTTTTTCCCGGCAAGGTCCTGAATCCCGACTATCCCGTGGAGGGAACCGCGCGGACGCGCGACGAGATCGAGGCCCGCATCCGCATCGCGCCGGAGAACACGGCGCACCTCGCGGAACTTGCGCGCCTCAACGAGCTGGCCGGGGATCGCGACGCCGCGAAAACGATCATCCTTACGGCCGCCGCGAAGTCCGGCGCGGGCTCCATGTTCCTGCGCAAGGCCGCCTACTTTCTCGCCGAGGATGGAAAATTC
>JANXZI010000777.1 GCA_025355595.1 Spartobacteria bacterium | reverse complement strand
GTCCGGCACGCTCACGGGAAGCGGAAGCCTTCAGAAAGCCAACGCCGGCACGCTAATTTTCAGGCCGGCCACTTCTTCGGGATTCTCCGGCACGCTGCGCGTCAGTGGTGGCGGCACTGTGCGGCTAGTCTCGGATAACGCGCTCGGAACGAACATCGCCACCGGAACCAGCTCGGTGTTGGACCTGAATGGCGGCACGCTGGAAGTCCGGATGGATGCCCCTGCCATCAATGCTGGGGGCAGTCCGGCCCCCATCTATCAGCGGGGCAGCAGCACCATTTTTGTGGATCATTCCCCGAGCGGCAACGTCATCGGCGGCACCGCGTCCTTTGGGGTGCTGACTTTTGAGGTAAACCTGACGCTCGCGTTTAACGGACGCAACGGCTACGGAGTTACTTTTCCTTCGGCCACGGTAAACGGAGGAACGGGCAATTCGACTATCGCAAACAATCTCAACGGCCTCCTCACTTTTAACGGAAGTTTCTGGAATAATGCCGATATAACTGGGGCCCGCACGATGACCATCTCGGGCAATGGTGACACGCTTATCGGGGGCAATGTCACCGCGACCGGAGGGACCAACCATCATTCTCTCACCAAGACCGGATCGGGCGCACTCACGATCAATGGCACTGCCTCCACATTGGATGGCAGCGTGAACATCCAAGGCGGCACGGTGGCGGTGCAGGATTTCCGTGCCATCAACAATAACACCCAAACCATCAGCATCGGATCCCTTGCCATAGCTGGCGCATTGTCCATCACGGGCGTCACGCCGGCGGCGGTAGACCTCACCACGAGCAAGGTAATCAATCTCGCCGGCACCAATGGTAATGCGATTATCTACGCCAACCAGACCGGGGTGAATCCGGTGATCTTTAACGCGAACCTGGCCGCCACCGGCGCGGGCGCCAAAACTCTCATCCTTGGCGGCACGAACTCCGCCGATAACAGTATCAACGGGGTGATTCTGGACAACGCTGCGGCCAACCGTACCGGTGTCAGCAAGATCGGTCTGGGAACTTGGGTGCTGGGCGGCACGAATACCTATACCGGCGCGACGACCATCACGGGAGGAACGCTGAAACTGAAAGCCAGCGCAGGCACTTCCGATATCATCCAATCGTCAGCCACCAACACCGTGGTCTTTGGCACTGATACATTTAGCCAGACTGCAGGTGGCATTTTGGAATTTGTCGGGGCGGCTGCGGCGACCTCGGAAACGCTCGGGGTACTGACTCCGACCACCGGTGCCGGGACGGTCAAACTGACGCCTGGTGCCGGAGGGGCGACGCTGACGTTCGCCTCTCTGGGTATCCGTGGTACTGGTTCAGAGATAAATTTCATTCCGACCGGAACTGGCGCGATCAGGTTCGCCAGCGCCGTTGCGGGAACCAATAACATCGTGGGCGGCTTCGCCACGCTCAATGGGACAGACTTTGTCGCAAATGTGACTGCGGGAGGGTCTGTGATCGCCGCAACTTATACGGCTGCGCCGGCCACGGTCGGTTTGGTCACGGCCAACTATTCGACCCCGGGCATCGCCACGACCGGTGCCTATGCTGCCAATTCCCTCAAGATCGTCGGCGGCACATTCAGTGGCACTGGCCAGTTGAAGATCACGAGCGCTTCGGCCACGTCCCTCGGCGGCATCCTTTTCGTGGACAGCGGTGTGGGCGGCATCTCCGGCTTCACCAGCATCACGACATCGGGGGCCAATCAGGAACTGATTTTCTATACCGGCGGCCCGACCTCCACGAATGCCTTCACCGTCGCATCGCCTTTGGCAAACGGCTCAGGAGCCGTGACCAAGGGGGGCGATGGCACGATGATCCTCAGTGGCAATAACTCCTTCATCGGCAACCTGAACATCAACGAAGGCACGTTGAGGGTTTCTGGTGCAACTGCCAACCTTCTCGGGACAATCACCGCGGTCGGCAATATCACCACGATCCGTCAGGCGGCCACCTTGGACATCAATGGTGCTGGCGTGGCGGCCGCCCCCTATCTGGGGGCGCCCACCCTTCCCACAGTCATCATCGGGGGGCTGAATGGAGGTGGCTCCACGTCGGGCAGCCTGACTACCGGGGCTAAGATCACCAATAACGGCACGGTGGACTCGGCAATCTCCATCGGCAGCGCCACCAGCACAGCCTCCGGTTACTACACCGGCATCATCCAGGACGGCGTCAACGTTACTCTTAAGCGGCTTACGTTGATTAAGAACGGCACCGGCGTCGAGTCGCTCGCGGGCATGAACACGTACACCGGTGTGACAGTCATCACCGGCGGCACCCTTGCCGTCACGAACCTGTCGAACATTGGCCTGCCCAGCGGCATCGGTGCGGGCCAGGCTGCCAGCAATGCCGCGAGTCTTGTTTTCAATGGCGGAATATTGCTCTACACCGGCGCCACCGGCACTATTTTTCAAAGCACCGGATCGCCGTCGCTCAGCATTGACCGGCTCTTCACTCTGGCCGGGAACGGCACGATTGACAGCCAGGGCAGCTTCGGCAGCTCCGTCCTCGCTCGGGGCAATAACAGTGCAGCGCTGATTTTCAATAGCTCGTTGGATGTGGCATTTTCCGGCGTGGGGACGCGGACACTTACTCTGCAAGGCGATTCAACAGGCGACAACCGGATCAATCTCCTGCTCAAAAACAATCCGAATGCCTCCGAGGCCCTCAGTCTGGTGAAGTCCGGCAGCGGAGTGTGGGTGCTGGGCAACGGGCTGAACAGCTATGCTGGAGCCACGACGATCAATGCCGGGGTTCTCCGCGCGCAGAGCGGAAGCACTTTGCCGAACTCATCGAATCTCGTGCTCAATGGTGGCGTTTTTGAAAGCTCGGGATCCTTCATCCGATCCATTGGTCCGGGGGCAGTCCAGTTCCAGTTCCAGGCACCGGCGGTGAATACCGGCAGGTTTGTCGGTGGCCTTGCTGCATCGGATACGAAGCTTTTCGTAACTTTCGGCGGATTGAATCCCGTCTGGGGAACGACTTCCGGATTCGTGGCCACTCAGGATGGCCTGGTTCTCAGTTCGGCGACCGCTCTTTCATTGGTGGATATCACCGGGAATTTCTCGCTGGGCACCGGCTCCGGTGCGGCCTCGACGCCCACTGTGAATACGTCGAGCAACAGCGCGACTCTCACCCTCACTTCAGGAACGACAGCCGGCGTCGTGGTCGGTCAGCCAATTTCCGGAACGAGCATCCCGGCGGGAGCCTATGTCACCGCGATCAACAGCGCCACGAGCCTCACCATCAGTGCCACCGTCGGCACGGGAGCGACCGGCGTCTCCGCAACGCTGCAGGCTTCGCCACTGCGCGCGATCAGGGTGGACGACAACGGCGTGACCGCGACGGATACCGCCGCAATTTCCGGCACGATCAGTGGCAATAGTGGAACAGGAATCCGGAAAACCGGCAGCGGCATTTTGCAATTGCTTGGGCTAAATACCTACTCGGGCGAGACGAGCGTCTTTCAGGGAACCCTGGTCGTAAACACCCTCGGCAACACTTCCATCCTCCCCGTGACGGGCACGAGCGTCGGGACTTCGGGCGGGGCAGATCTCGCGACCAATGCCATCACGCTTGGCGATGGCGCTGCCACTGCCGCGAACTTGGAGTATGTGGGCACAGGGGAAACAAGTAACCGTAGGATCCGGCTCAATACTACGACTGGAAACGACCAGATCTATGCCGACGGCTCGGGCGCACTCGTACTTACGAATGTCTTGAATGACATGGCGAACGGGAACAAGACGCTCTCTTTGCGCGGCTCGAATGCGCAGGCCAATCAAATCATCACCACGGGTGCTAACCCGCTCGTTGATCGCGGCGGAACGTTCGGGATTACCGTGGACGGGAGTGCAACTTGGGTGCTCTCTGGCCCGAACACCTATACGGGCGCGACCACTGTCAATGTCGGTGTTCTGGGCGCCGGGAGCAACAGCACCTCGCTGGCGGTCGGCCCGTTTGGGGGAGGCACGCTTATCCTAACGGGGGGAATGATGTTCGCCTATGGTGCGGATCGCACTGTTTTCAATCCCATCACCGGCAACGGCAACTTTACGTTCATCGGCGACTACAGCCTCAGCCTTACCGGCACTTACACCTCGGCTGGCGGGATGACCACCACGAATAACATCGGCCAGAACAGCTTTTTCTCCGGCAAGATTCTTTCGCTCGGGAATGTGACTTTCACCGCGCCCGGCGGTGCAGGCGTCTTTGGGATCAACGGGACGGGAAATACGGCCGTTACCGGGGCGATTCAGAATACGACCGGCACACTGAGCCTGACCTACAATCCAGCCACTTCCGCCAATACGCTCACGCTTTCGGGGACGAATATCTACACTGGCGCAACGAGCCTTCTGAAAGGAACGACCATTCTTGCCAGCAGCGGCGGTAGCCATCTGCCCGCAACCACCAACCTTACCCTCGGCAGCTCGGGGAACTTTGCGATACTTCAGTTGGGTGATGCAGCAGGTCCCTCTAACGTGACGATACGCTCTGTCGCCCTGGCCGCCGGAGCCCTTTCAAATACTGCCATCGTCGGTGGCAATGCACTTCCCACCCCGTCGCAGTTGACCCTCAGCCCGACCGCGGACTTTACGATGCCTGTCCCGATCGGTGGAAGCGTGACTGATCCTGTTCAAAACAATCTGAAACTCATCAAGACCGGCATGGGGACGATGACGATGAATCTGACCAACTACTATACGGGCGGCACGGATATTGGCGTTTTCAACAAGCCGGATGGCGGGACCTTGGCCATCGATGGACTGGGAACGTTGGGAAATATCTTTCTCCCTCCGAGGACGCTGAACATCTATGGAGGCACCTTGGAGACCAGAGCCTTCACCGTGGCGTCACCGGAAGTTGACAACCTGAATCTCGGCGGAGGTGCCGCGGGCAGTACTGCTCAGGTGAAGATTGAAAAGGATCTGCTCGTCCGTGGTAGCATCAAATACGATGCCACCAACAATCCCAATCCGGCGGTAATCTCCGGCAGTTCAGGCTTGAATCTGGGCCCTACGTCACCGACCGGCACGACAATCACAGTTGGCAGTTCCACTTCCGGATCCGCGGGTGCTTTGGCACCAGACCTCACCATCAGCGCAGCCATATTGGGCACGAGCAATATTCATAAGGCGGGGCCGGGAACATTGCGGCTGGTCGAGAACGGCGGGACGACGTGGCAACAGGGCCTTTTCGTGGATGCCGGGACGCTAATTTTGGACGGGACGAGTTCTCCGTCAGGCGTGCTTGCAAACAACGCGTCCATCACGGTCGGGTTGGGCTCCGCCGGGGCCAAGCTGGACTTCGGCGCTTCGCGCGGTGAGCAGACCATTTTCCAAACCCTCGTTGTCAACAGCAATTCGACGCTGACTTTCAACCTCGGCGTGAGCGGGATAGCGACGAGTGACAATCTGTTACTGATCAACAACAATGGCCTCACGCTGGGGACAGCCCTGAAGATTAACATCAACGCGCTTCCCGGATTTGGCCAAGCGCACTATGTGCTGATCGATGAGAACGCCAATACGGACCCTGGAAATGCATTCACTCTTGGAACAAGACCCGGCGGCTTTAGCTATACGCTCGATCACACATTCACAGGCGGCAATTATCTTCTCTTTCTCGATGTCGGACCGCCTCTCCCCGCGTTCTTTTGGAAGGGCACAGTGGACAATAAATGGAGTGCACTAACGAATGGGAACTGGGTTGACGCTCTGAACGGCGCTGTGATCGCCGGTGTTCCCGGTACGACGAACGACGTCACTTTCTCGGCAAACGCGCCGTTGAATTCCGCGAATACCGTGGTGAATGTGAACCTGGGGGTGAAGATTCTGACGATCAATGACCCCGCTTTGAATTTTGCGATCACCGGACTCTCCGGGACCGTTCTTTCCATTGGCGAACAATTGCTCATCAATAGCTCGGCCGGCACTGTTTCCCTGGGGTCTGCTACTGCTGGCCAGGAGCTGTTCATCGGTGTCGTGAATAACTCCCAAAGCTGGACTAATCTCACCACCAAGACGCTGACGATCTTCAACCAGGTGTTCAGCCAAGGGACCGTCGGCACGCAGTCGATCACTTTCAACGGGTCGGGGAATGTGGACATCAAGGGCAATATCATCAACGGCGGTCTTGGCGGGTCGCTTCAGCTAGTCCAGAGTTCGCCGACAGGCACGCTGACGCTGGAGAACTCGGGGAACACCTACACCGGTGGGACTTTGATTTCGGCCGGCACGGTTGAATTCAAGACGGGCGCGCTGCCAGCGCTTGGAGTTGGGCCTGCGGGGACGCTGCCTCCGGGACGAGTCGAATTCACCGGTGACGGGACGCTGAGATGGCTCTCGGGGAATACCAATGATGTCTCTGACCGGTTGATGATTCACGACACCAAGGTCGCGACTCTCGATGTCGGCACTGATCCTCTTGCCACTGTCACTTTTGCCAGCCCGATCCTCACATCCAACTTGGATGGCACGCCGACGACTGGAATTCTGCGGAAGATTGGCAGCACGACCCTGAAGCTGGCCAACACCACCGGCGGCGGCTATACGGGCGGGACGGAGATTGGCGCCGGGGTGCTGGCGTTCGGGGTGGGAGCGCTTCCGGCGAGCACGGGAATCATCAAATTTATCGGTGCCTCGACGTTGAGGTGGAGCGCGGGCAACACGGATGATGTGTCGAACCAACTCAGGATGGATGGGGTGACCGCCACCTTGGACACAAATGGGAACGATGTGACTTTCCTCAGCGCGGCCATCCTGAATGGAACCACTTCCACCGGGACACTGACCAAGGCCGGAGCGGGGACGCTGACCTTCACCCAGACCGTCACTGCTGGAACCGGCTATTCGGGAGGCACCGATATAGCGGCTGGGACACTTCAGTTCGCCTCGGGTGCGCTTCCTGCGACAGGGAGCATCAGATTTACGGGTTCCTCCACGCTGAAGTGGGCCACGGGCAATACGGATAACATATCGGCCCGGCTCAACCTCCCGACCGGCGTCACGGGGACGCTGGACACCAATGGCAATGACGTAATCTTCAGTCAATCCATTGGCTCAGCGAATAGTGGGGGTCAGATTTCATCCCCAGGCACACTGACCAAGGATGGGGCTGGCACGCTAAGTTTGACAGTGGCCAATCCGAATTTCACAGGTCCCACCAACATCGCTGGCGGAACGCTGGAGTTTGCCAACGGCGCGCTTCCAGGCTCGGGTGCCGTGACATTCACAGGCTCCACGACGCTCAGGTGGATATCTGGCAACACCAACGATATTTCCTCCCGGCTCAACATTCAGGCCGGTGTGACCGCCACACTCGATACGAACGGCAGCGATGTGACTTTTATATCGCCGATCCAAGGCGCCGGGGCGACCAGCGGCAGCCTGACCAAAACGGGAAGCGGGATACTCGCCCTCAACTCCGCGAGCCCCAACTTCCAGGGCGCCCTGACGGTTGACGCCGGCACGGTGGCGGTGAGCGGCAGCCTGAGCGGGGCGACAGCGGTGAATGTTTCCGCAGGCGCGACACTCAGGCTGAATGGCACAGGCACTAACTTGTTCAGCAGTACGGTGCCTGTAGCTGTGAGCATGGGCGCTGGCTCCGCTGCCAATCCCGCGACCATGGCGGCGAATATCAATAACTCGATCCAGACATTGGGTGAGTTCACTCTCGCGGGCAATTCAGTGATCGATTTTGCAGGCTCCGTCGCAACTGCACAGTTGAAGCTGGGCAACAGTGCCGCCGCAGTCTGGACCGGCTCGCTCAGCATTTTCAACTGGGATGGCAACCTGAGCGGGGGCGGTCGCGACCAGTTGTATTTCGGCTCGGATTCCAGCGGCCTCACGGCAGGGCAGTTATCCTCGATCACCTTCTTCTCCGACGCTGGCGTCAATTCCCTCGGGACGGCCACGTACGCGTCCGCTGGCGAAGTCGTTCCGGTGCCGGAGCCCGCGGGGCTCGTGGCGCTGTTCAGCGGCACCGGCTGCCTGCTGGCTCTGCGCCGCCGGCGGCCGGCTTGGTAGTGCGTCTCGGGAAACGCGTGCGGTTCTGCATGTGCAGAACCTTACCTCATCGTCGGCAGCTTTGCGGAATACACGCCCGCGCGGTGGCGGTTGTCGTCGTATGCGAAGTGCAGCCACTGCCCGTCCTTGCTCACGAAGCCGTCGGGATAGTTCAGCCGCCCCTTCAGCCCGTCGGCCGATTCGGGCACCAGCACGCGCTGGTAAGGCCATGTCTTCATCCCGTCGAAGCTGATCCACAGTGCGAGCGGACTGCGGTGCTTGCTGTTTGGATTGTGCAAAATTGCGACTGTGTCGCTGCCGAGATTGTAGAGCGTGGTCTTGCTGCCGGGATTCGGGATCTGAGTGATCGAGGCGAACTCCGGCCATGTCTTCCCGCCGTCGCGCGACTCCGCCTTGTAGAGCATTCCGCCGAGGCCGTCCGCGCGGATGACCATGGTGATGCGACCATCGGGATGCTCGAAAAGATCGTTCTCAGCCCAGCCAAAGTAGCGGCTGTTCGGTGTGAGGCGGATATTGCCATGCTCGCTCCAAGTCTTGCCGCCGTCGCTGCTGATGAGCACGCCATTGCGCGGATTCGTGAAGGCGCGATCGAGCGGCGCCTTGTCCTGCTCATCGTCCGGGCCGATGTAGTGCTGAAAGGGGATCATGATGCGCCCGTCTTTGCAGACGATGTGCTTGCGGATGAAGGTGCGCTCTTTGAGTCGGCCAGGCACTTCGATCGGCTTGCTCCAGGTCTTGAATGAATTGTCGCTCGTCAGATACCAGGAGCGCCAGTCATTGGCCCAGTGCTTGGAATGGGTGGAGAAGAACAGCGTGCTGCGCTGGCCGAGGATCATGAGTTCCGTCGGCCCCTGGCCAATGGTTT
>JANXZI010000765.1 GCA_025355595.1 Spartobacteria bacterium | reverse complement strand
GTAGAGCGTCTGCGCTCCCGTGTCCTTGTCGAGCATCTGGAAACTCCGCGATGCCACTGGCACACCGCGGCGCGCTTCGTCCTCGACGATGAGGTAGCTCGTGTAGGGCGTGACGATGGCGTAGCGGCGCGCGAGATCCACGATCTCGTCGCGCAGCTCCTTGTTCTCGCCGCGCAGCCGCACTTCATCGAGCAGCCAGCCCACGCGGCGCAGCGCCCAGAGCTGCGCGATGAACTCGTTGCCCGACTCCCGCGAGGAAAATTTCACGCGGTGCGTCATGCGCTTCGGCTGTCCGTTTAGCGTGCCATCGAGCAAAAGGTCGCCTTCACCGTCGCCGCTGTACCGGCCCGCGAGCACGAGTTGGTCGCCGCGAAATAGATCGGGCAGCGGATTCGGGTAGAGCTTCGTCACGCGCACGCCAGCCGGGAACTCCAGCTTCAGGTTCGTGAGCAGCGGCTCTTTGATCTTCGTGAAAAAGTTCGAGACCTTCACCTCGAGGTCTTCCTCCGGCAGCACGTATTGGGACGCCGCGCGCGTGCGCTCGGCAATCTTGTCGAGCAGGTGCGTGTTGATATCCGTGCCGATCCCGAAGCAGAAAATCCGCGTGGCAGCGACCTGGTCGCGCGCCACCTGCGCGACGATCCGCTCCTCGTCCGTCTCGCCGATGGTCGGCTTGCCATCCGTGAGGAATACCACGACGAACGGCCGCGTTGCGCCCGAGGGCTTCATCTTCAGCGCACGATCCAGCGCATCCGAAATCGCCGTGCCGCCGATCGGCTTCAGCGTTTTGATGAAGTCATTCGCCTTGTCGCGATTCGCCCGCGTGCCATCCACGAGCTTCTCGAAGAGCGGCTCGCTCTCCGTCGAGAAACGCACGATCTCGAAGCGATCCACGTCATTCAGATTCTCGACGCAAAAGGTGAGCGCCTTCTTCGCCTGCTCCAGCTTTTTGCCCGCCATCGAGCCGCTCGTATCGAGCACAAAGACTACGTCCTTCGGGTTCACTTCTTTCGTCTTCATCACGTCTGCGCCCGGCGATGCGAGGAGCAGGAACCAACCGTCCTCACCCTCCTTTTTGTGCGTGAGAAGATGCACCCCGACCTCAGTCTCCGCCGTCGAGTAGAGCAGTTGAAAATCCGTGTCGGGCCGCGTGTTCGATGCTTCCCAGCCGACCACCGCGCGCTTCTCGCCATCGCGCTTGATGTCCACGGAATGCGACGGCGAATAGAGCGCCTTGATCGGCGCGTCCTGGTTGATCGTCACGCGCATCGCCACCGTCTTCAGCGGCTGCGCGGAGAATTTCTCCGTGTTCAGCGGATACATGTAGGTCGCCAGCCCGCCGTCCACCTTGAGCAGCTCCGTGTACGCGAGCGTCACCTTTTTTCGCGAATGCGGCTCGATGGGAAAGATGCGCACGCGGAACGCCGCACGCCCCGTGTATTCGAGCAGCGCGGGATCCTTCTGTCGCCGCACGATGTCCTCGTAGATTGCCCGCGCCTTCGCCGCATCGAGCAGTTCGGCCTCCATGTCCTTGTCCCCGATCCGCATCGTGAACTTGTCGAGATGCGCGCCCTTCGGAATCGGGAAGATGTATTCGCCTTCGAGGTTTGCGTTATTCGGATTGAAGAACTCCTGCTCGACGCGCGTCACCGATTTCTGCCCGTTGATCTCCACGTCCACCTTGTGAAACGTGACCTCCAGCGGCGCAAAGACGTAGTGCGGCGGAGGCATCGGCATCGGACGATGCGGCGGCGGAAACGGCGGATGCGGAAACGGCGGCGCGAATGGCGGCGGATTGTGAATGATGATGAACCCGTCGGCGCAGACGTTGCCGACAAGCGCAAGAAGTGCCGTGAATACGGCGAGGAGTTTTGCTTTCATGCCCCGACGTTGCCACGGACGCGACCGTCGTATGTCACGGCACCGTTCGCCGTTTGTCAAAAAATCGTGAATGCGTGACGGACATAAGAGGCCAGGCGTTTCCCCCGAAATCTTCGTTCGCCAAACCGTTCACAGATTTTGAAGCTGTCGCCCTGTATTCGTTTTGGCGAACAAGCAGTGCGTATGCTCTTGAAGGCGTGTCGTGGTGCAGCGGGGACTTTCCATTTGCCCTTGCCAGGGGTGCGGGGCATCTTTCGCGCCCTTTTCACTCTACGACTATGACTCTCACGGAAAAACTTCTCGCACGCGCCAGCGGCAAGACACACGTCCAGCCCGGCGAAAATGCCTGGGTGAATGTGGACGTGCTCATGACTCACGACGTCTGCGGGCCGGGGACGATTGGGGTGTTCAAGCGGGAGTTTGGCAACGATGCGAAGGTGTGGGACCGGAGCAAGGTGGTGATCATTCCCGACCATTACATTTTCACGGCGGACTCGATGAGCAACCGCAATGTGGACATCCTGCGCGACTTCGTGCGCGAGCAGGGGCTGCCGTATTTTTACGACGTGATTGATGATCCGAACGGGCACTGGCAGTTCGATGCGTCGAAGGGTCAGCTCAAGCAGCAGTATGGGAAAAATTTCGCGGGCGTGTGCCACACGACGCTGCCGTGGAAGGGGCATCTGCGTCCCGGTGAAGTGCTCGTGGGGACGGATTCGCACACTTGCATGGCGGGGGCGTTCAACCAGTTCGCGACGGGCATCGGGAACACGGATGCGGGCTTCGTGCTTGGCACGGGAAAAATCCTGCTGAAAGTGCCGGAGACGATGCGCTTTTTCCTCGAAGGCGAGATGCAGCCGGGCGTGATGGCGAAGGACATCATCCTGCATGTGATCGGCGACATCGGCTTTGACGGCGCGACGTATCGCGCGATGCAGTGGGAAGGCCCGGGCGTCCACGCGATGAACATGGATGACCGCATGACGATCGCGAACATGGCGATCGAGGCGGGCGGGAAGAACGCGATTTTTCCGTACGACGAAAAGACCGGCGAGTATGTGCGCGAACGCGTGGCGGAGAATGGGACGAAGGCGGACTTCGAGCCTGTGGAGGCCGATGGCGATCAGTTGTTCGTCTTCGACAGGACGTATGATCTCTCGAAGCTCGAGCCGACCGTGGCGTGCCATCCGGATCCCGGCCAGCGGAAGCTCGCGCGAGAACTTACAACCGTGAAGCTGGATCGTGCGTATATTGGATCATGCACCGGCGGAAAAACGAGCGACTTCCTCGCGTTCGCACGCGTCGTGAAGGGGCGCAGCGTGAAGATTCACACGTTCGGCGTGCCGGCGACGACGAAGGTGGTGGCGGAACTGAAGGCGGCGCAGATGGACGGCAGGAGCGTGTGGAGCATCCTCGAAGATGCCGGCGTGCAGATGACGGAGAATGCGTCGTGCGCGGCGTGCCTCGGCGGGCCGCAGGACACCTTCGGCCGCATGAACGAGAAGGCGCTCAAGTGCATCAGCGCCACGAACCGCAATTTCCCCGGACGCATGGGGCACAAGGAATCGCAGGTGTTTCTCGCGTCGCCGTACACGGTCGCGGCGAGTGCGCTCACGGGTCACATCACGGACCCGCGCGAAGTGCTGGCGTAAAAATTTGGGAGCGTGCCGTGAGTGTCTTGCGGAAAATTCCCGGACTGCTTTGCGGACTCCACTTTGCGCTCGTGTGCGTCGCCGCGGCGCTGTTCGGCGGATGCGCTGCGTCGAGGCCGGGCAAGGGCGACACGTATTACGCCGTGAGCGCGAAGCTCGCGCAGGTGTACCGCTTCGGGCCGTCGCAGCCGACGGGGGCGGATGCGCTGCTGAAGCAGGGCCAGCGCATCACCATGCTGCGCCAGGAATACGGCTACAGCCGCGTGATGACCGAGGACGGCCTGACGGGCTACATCGCGAACGATCTCATCGCGCCCGCGCCGCCGCCGGAAAAGCCGCGCGCGATTCCTTCCAGCGCGCTCGCGTGGGCAAACCTCCCGCCGCTGCCGTCCCGCGGCACGGGCATACCCGGTGTGAGTTCGGCGAACCGCGCGATCCTCCAGAGCGCGCCGCTTTTCGGCGATGACAGGCTGCCGCCGCTGCCGGATGCGGACGGGCGACCGCAGAAAAAATTGCCGGGCTTCCGATTCAACGTTCACGGGCCGACCGTGTCGCCGCCGTCAACCGAAAAACCGCAGGAGTAGTTCCGGCATTTCTCACACCGCCTGAGCGACGCGCGCCAGAGTGGATTACGCTCCGCGCCATGCGAGCTCGGTGGTCTTCCCGTGCGCGGCGTGCTGCGTGTCGTGGGCGTGGAGCGTGAGGGACGCGCCGCGTTCCGTGAGCTTCGCATCCACCCAGCCGGTGACTTCCGTCGCGCCGAATGGATACGCAACGGCGGGGAGATTTACGAGGTGCAGGCCGTCCTTTTCGGTCAGCCGCCAGGTGTGCGTATGGCCGAAAAAGAGCGCCTTTACGTGGCGGCGCGGGAGCAGGAGCGCGAGGAGTTCGTCGCCATCCGTGAGGGCTCCCTTTTTTCCAGGTGCTGAGGAAACGGGATTGTGATGGACCATCACGAGCGCGGGTTTCGCGGGCTTTGCGTCGAGGGCTATGGCGAGCCAGGCGCGCTGTTCGTCGCCGAGCGTGCCGGGGGCCTTGTTCACCTCGTCGAGCGAGTCGAGGAGGAACCAGTTTGCATGCGCGCCTTCGACGATGGAGACGTGCCTGCTCGCGAGCGGCGGGGCGGCGGGGATCGCGGCCTTCAGCGAGGCGCGGAAAATGTCGCGATCGTCATGGTTGCCGAGCGTGAGGTGGAGCGGCATGCCTGTTTCGCGCAGCGGAGCGACGAGTGCGGAGAATGTGGCGTAGTCTTCCGCGAGGCCCTTGAGCAGCGCGCAGTCGCCATTCACGAAGACTCCCGCGGGCCGCGAGGCGAGGGCGCGCACTCCGCGCACGGCGGCTTCGAGGTGCTCGGTCATGTTGATGCCACTCTTCATCGCGGCGCGATCGGCGGCGATGTGCGGGTCGGAGAGCAGCGCCCAGCGGTCGGGGTCAGCGTCACTTTCCGCAGCGCGGAGCCGCGGGAAAGTAAGCAGGCTGGCGGTAGCGGCGAGGGAGCGGCGGAGGAACGTGCGCCGGGTGAGCGGGGGGAGGTGAAGGGGCATGGGTCTCCGATAGCCACTGCACAGGGGCGACGCAACGCCGGAGGAATATCCGGCACCAATCTCCAGCATTCCTGCGCTACCCGCCGTAGCTGCCCTCGACTCGCTTGGCGACGTCGAGGTAGTTGTAGTCCACCTCGTAGATCTGCTTCATGCAATCGAGGTACTCTTCCTTCTTGCCCATTTTTTCGAGGACGATGCCGAGGCGGTAGGTGATGTCCTTTTTGGTCGCGTCCATCACGGTCGTCTCGGCGGCGGCGTCGCGGAATTGCTTCACGGCGATGTCGAGCATGTTCTTTTCGACGTAGCACTGGCCGAGGAGATTCATCGCCTTCAGGCGCGCGTTCGGGTTTTGCTTGGCACGCTGGAGCTCGGGGATCGCGTCGGTGAACTGCCCGGCCTTGATGAGTGTCTCGCCGAGTTCGTAGCGGAGCTGGAGGTCGGTGGGATTGTCGGCGACGCGCTTTTTCGCGACTTCGAGTGCGGAGGAGGCGCGCTGGCGGCGCAGGTCGCTGAGTTCATCCACGAAGGGGCGGGCATCGGGGTCGTTCTGATCGGGAACAGTCGCGAGCCAGTCCTCGAGGACTTTCATGCGGCGCTCCATTTTCCTAAATTCGAGGTCGGAGCATTTGCGCGCGATGTTCGGATCGCCGCCGGCGAGGATCGCGTTCGTGTGGGTGTAAAACCAAATCGAGTTGTCGAGGTAGCTCTCGACCTCCTCATTGGCCTCGTTGGTCGCGACGGCGGCCTCGAACCACTGCTCGTAGAGCAGCGCGATGCGCCGGGCGACGTCCACGTTTTTCTGGTCCTCCTCGAACTGCGGGTAGAGGTCGGTGATCTGCTGCGAAATCTGCTCGCCGGTGCGGACGATGCGCGATTTGTTTTCGAGCGCGATGGCCTCGTCCTTCTTGTGGATGAGGTCGCGGAAATTCATCGAGCCGCTGCTCTGCGAGACCTCCTCCCAGCGGCCGGATTTCATCGTCGCGGAGGCGGAGGCGTCCTTGGCCTTCTTGTTCGCCTCGAGGTCGGATGGGTTGATCTGCACGATGCGGTTGTACACGGCGACGGCCTTGTCGTTTTCGCCCATCGTGATGTATTGCGAGCCGAGCTGGTGGAGGAGCTTCGTGTCCTTCGGGTTCGCGCCCGCGAGCGTCTCCAGCGCAAAGGCCGCGGTCTCCGGCAAGCCCGCCTTGTTCGCGGCCTCCCAGAGGAGCTGGTTGCCTTGCGCGCTTTTCGGATCGGTGGCGAGGTTTTTCTCGGCAAGTTCGATCGCAGCGAGAGGATCCTTTTTCAAAGTGGACCCGGCCGTCATGCCGAGCGTCGTGCCGGCGAGCGAGAAGCCCGACTTTTTTCCCTCCACGCTGGCGAGCGCGGCGGCACGCAGCAGCTTGCGGCCTTCGAGGAAGCCGGGCACCTGCTTCAGCACGGACTGCATGAGCTGGATGGCGTATCCGTGGTTGCGAATTTCGTTGGCGTGCCTCGCCTTTTGGACGAGTGCGCGCTGCGCGTCGGTGAGTTCTTTCTCGGGGATCGTAGCCATTGTTCGGGCTGGGAAATATATCAGTCTCCCGCGCGGCTGACAATCTTCACGCGCAGCATTTTTTTCGCGCCCGGAAAATGGCCGCGCCTTCCCACCATCGCGGCTACTTCGCGGGTGCCGGAGCCGCGGCCTTTTTGTCGCCGAGACCGACCATCTTTTTCACAGACTCGAGTTCCTTCTGCGCATTGCCGCCGAAGTTCGACACCCCATGCTCGAACAGTACGACGAAGCAAAATGTGGAGGCCGCAAAGAGCGCGAACCAGAAAATGGAGCGGAGAAGTGCCATGAATGTGCGGATGCCTACCGCAGCTTGCGTGCTAGGACAACCGATATTTCCACCGCACGGCCACCCGCCGCCATGTCGCACATTCTCCACACCTTTTCCCTTGCTGGAATGATTCGAGGTGGCATGGTTTCCGCGTCCTAAATCAATATCCCCGAACCCAACCGCCCATTTTATGAAGCTCAGCCGCCTCTCTTTCCTCACAACGATGACACTCTGCGTGCTCGCGCTCTTTATCTCCATGCTGGACGCATCCGCCCAAGACGCGCCGGTGATCGGCACGCTCAGGTTTGAGCCTCCCCGTTGCGTCATTCTGGTCAACAAAGTGCGGCGCCCGAGCGGCTACGCGATTCGGAATGGCGACATCATCCAAACCTTCGCGTGCAAGGCCGAGGTTGATTTCACTGATGGTGGCAGATTGGTGATCAACCCGAATTCGCGCGTTCGCGGTTACCGCGAAGGTCGCAACGTGGTGGCTGCGATCCTGACGGGGGGAGCCAATTATTTCCCGTCTGCGAACCCCGGCCCCAACGCCATTCCGGTAATCGTGCAGCAGGGTGATTCCGACGTGAATGAATCGCCCTACCTCGGGGCATTCAGCTTTGGAAACTTCGCCGGCAGCAGCGTGGGCGGCGGCGGGGGCAACTCCAACGGCCCCACGACGACCAGGGTCCTACCCACCGGACAGATCGGCATCTTCAACAGCGGCGGTCAACAGGTCGGCGTCCAGTAGCAGCCCTGCGCTGGTGCGCAGTGGATCATCTGGAGGGCGCGCGAACTACCGCCGCATCGGCCTTGATCCGGTGCGTGATTTGGAAGTGCGGCTGCGAGATCAAGGACGGGTGCTTTCATAGCGCCATTTCGATGCGATCGCGCCGCGCCGCATCACGCTTTTTCCATGGCCAGCACCGGGGATGCGCGAAGTTCGATGACCTTCTCGCATTGCCGCCGTCATGTTTGGACTCGGATCAGATTACGCCCTGTGGTCGGCGTCGGGTTCGACTCTGCTCACGTATGAAATCCTAGGCCAGCCGGGCTCGTGGATGCTGATTGATCTGGCGCATCCGCCACGGCATCCGCAGAAATCCGGGATGCGCAGGCACCACCAGCACGCCCCACGATGAAGTCGCTCCACGCCATCCTGATCCTCGCGGCCATCGCGGTGATGCAACTTTCCTTCGGCGGCGGCGACGGCACGCGGCTCATCTACACGCTGCCGGCAAACCTCATCCTCGGGTTCTCCGGCGTGCTCGCGCTGTTTTCCCTCCGGAAGGCCCCGGCGCGCATGGATTCCGCGTGCCTGCTCACCGCCATCCTATTCGCGATCTACGTGTTCGTGCGCGCCGCCCTTTCTCCGTCCGCATGGCTCGCCGGATTCGATTTCTACGCGGCGCTGGCAGCACTGCTCATGTATTTCATCACCGCACTTTTTGCGGGCGACGCCGGCACGAGGTTCAAGGTCGTCTGCGGGATCATGGCCCTCGCCAGCGCGCAGGTCGGCCTCGCGATCTACCAGTTTGCGAAGGATGCAAATTTCAATCCTCTCCTGTCCGAAGGCCGCCCCGAAGCAGGCTTCCGCGCCTCGGGCCTCTTCATCTCGCCGAACCACCTCGCCGGCTTCCTTGAAGTGGCGCTGATTCTTGCCACGAGTCTCTGCTTCTGGGGCAGCTTCCGGGCGCGGGGAAAAATGATCTTTGCCTACCTCGCGCTCATGTGCCTCACGGGACTCGTGCTCACGGGCAGCCGCGGCGGCTACCTCAGCGCCGGGGCGGGGCTCGCGTTTTTTGCCTGTGCGAGTGTGTGGGCTCTGCGCTCGCGGCTGGCGCGCGGGATGATGCCGCGCATCGCCGCCATCGTCGCGGTGATCGCCATCATCGGCGGCACCCTCGCCTTTGTCGCGGAACGCAGCTACGCGATCCGCACGCGGGCAAACACCGTCTTCATCGCGTCGGACATCCGCTTCCATCTCTGGCAGGCGGCATGGAAGCAGTTCCAGCTCGCGCCGATCTTTGGCACCGGCAGCCGGACCTACGTCTATTACGGCCGCACGTTCCGCTCCCCGGAGCTCCAGACCGATCCCGTCTTTGCGCACAATGACTGGCTCCAGGCACTCGCGGAATACGGCATCGTCGGCGCGCTCCTCATCACCGGCCTCATCGCCGCGCATCTGCGGCAAGGCTGGCGGCGCTGGAGCGAGATGGCCGGCGGCCTCTCCGCCGCACTGCCGGAGCCGGTGGAAAAGCACGCGCTCGCCCTGCAAATCGGCACCATCGGCGCGGTGGCCGCCGTTCTCGTGCATGCGCTGATTGACTTCAATCTTCACATCCCGGCGAACCTCTTTCTCACGGCCTTTCTCTTCGGCATGCTCGCCCCGCGGGTCACCGGCACGCTCCGCGAAAAAACGCGCTGGCCCGCCCGCGCGCTCCATGCGCTCCCCGCCGCCCTCGGTCTGTGGATGCTCCTCGTCGGTACGCCCCGCGTCCCCGGCGAGCTGTTCGCGGAGATCGCGCGCGGAAAACTCGCGACCGGCAAGATCCGCGGCGGACTCGAGGCTGCGGGCAAGGCCATCAGCCGCGGCGTGCGGAGTCCCGAGCTGTATTTCCAGCTCGGCGAAGTCCAGCGGATCCTCGGCCACAGCCTGCCGAGTGACGAGGCGAGACGGTTTGCGATCGAGGACGCGCTCGACGCATATGCCGAGGCGCTCGCCATTTTTCCGCAGGATGTCGGCATCGTCCTGCGAAATGTGTGGGCGCTCAGCCGGCTCGGGCGCTTCGACGAAGCGGAGGCGCTGCTCGCGCAGGCAAAGAGACTCGATCCAAATTCGCCGCTGCCCTGGATGACCGGCGCGCTGCACTGGAAAAGGCGCGACATGCCCGTGGAGGCACTCGCGGACTATCGGAATGCAGTCGCGCTCGGTGCCGGATGGATCTCGCCTTTCCTCGCCACCCTCCACGAGACCTTCGATCCCGCGGAGCTGGAGGCACGCCTCAAGGTGGCCAGTCCGCCGCCGCAAAAATAATGTGCCCCGCATCGCGACGCCGCGCATGAACGTCGCTCGACGGACCGCGCGCCCGGGGGCATGAATCGTCCCCGTGCCTTCCTCCAAGCCGCGCAGCATCCTCGGAATCTCGGCCTACTTTCACGACAGCGCCGCCGCGCTCGTCACGGATGGTGAAGTGATCGCCGCCGCGCAGGAGGAGCGCTTCACGCGCAAAAAGCACGACGCAGCTTTTCCCGCGCGCGCCGTCGAGTACTGCCTGCGCGAGGCGGGACTCGCGCCGGAGAAAATTGACCACGTTGCGTTCTACGAAAAGCCGCTGCTGAAATTCGACCGCCTGCTCGACACCGTCGTCGCCAGCGTGCCCGCAGGCCTGCGGTCGTTCATGATGGCGATGCCGCTGTGGATCAAACAGAAGCTCCATCTCCCGCGCGAAATCCGCCGTGCGCTCGGCGGAGCGTTCACGAAGCGGATCGTTTTTCCGTCGCACCACGAGAGTCACGCCGCGTCCGCATTTTTTCCGTCGCCCTTCGACGAGGCCGCGATCCTCACGCTCGACGGCGTCGGCGAGTGGGACACCGCGAGCATCGGCATGGGCCGCGGCGGAAAAATCGAGATGCTGAAGACGCTCCGCTTCCCGCATTCGCTCGGGCTGCTCTACTCGGCGTTCACATACTTCTGCGGCTTCCGCGTGAACTCCGGCGAATACAAGCTCATGGGCCTCGCGCCGTACGGTGAACCAAAATATGCCGGCCTCATCCGCCGCGAACTGATCGATCTGAAGAACGACGGCTCGCTGCGGTTGAACATGCGGCACTTCAATTTCGCCGGCGGCCTCACGATGACATCGCGATCATTCGACACACTCTTCGGCGGCCCGCCGCGAAAGCCGGAGGACACGATCACCCAGCGCGAGATGGATCTCGCCGCAAGCATCCAAAGCGTGACGACCGAGATCGTCCTGCGCATGGCCCGGCACGCCAAGGCGCTCACCGGCGTGCGCCATCTCTGCCTCGCCGGTGGTGTCGCGCTGAACTGCGTGACCAATGGTGAGCTGCTGCGCGCAAAAATTTTCGACGACATCTGGATTCCCTCCGCCGCGGGCGACGCGGGTGGCGCGCTCGGTGCCGCGATGTTTGTCTCGCACCAGCTCCTCGGCACGCCGCGCCTGCCGAAAAAAAGCGACTCGCTGAAGGGCGCTCTGCTCGGGCCAAAATTCTCCGACGACGAAATCCGCATCGTGCTCGAAGCCCGCGCACTGCCGCACCGCCATTTTGCCGACGAGACGGAACTGCTCGCGGAAACCGCACGCGCGATTAGCGAGGGCAGCGTGGTCGGCTGGTTCCATGGCCGCATGGAATTCGGCCCGCGCGCGCTCGGCTCGCGCAGCATCCTCGGCGATCCGCGGAATGCCGAGATGCAGGCGCGCATGAACGTGCGGATCAAATTCCGCGAGAGCTTCCGTCCCTTCGCGCCGAGCTGTCTCGCCGAGGACGCGGCGCACTGGTTCGACCTCGATCGTGAGTCGCCGTACATGCTGCTCGTCGCGCCGGTGCGCGCGGAACATCGCAGCGCGCTCACCGAGACGCAGCGCGCCGCGATGCGCGACCCGGATTTGCGCACGCGCGTGAACGTCATCCGCAGCACGCTGCCCGCCATCACGCATGTGGATTTTTCCGCGCGCGTGCAGACCGTGAGCGAAGAGCGCAACGGCCGCTACGCCCGGCTCATCCGCGAATTCAAGCGGCAGACCGGCTGCGGCGTGCTCGTGAACACGAGCTTCAACGTGCGCGGCGAGCCCATCGTCTGCACGCCCGAGGACGCCGTGCGCTGCTTCCTTGCGACCGACATGGACCTGCTCGTGCTGGAAAATTTCATCCTGCGGAAATCCGAGCAGGCGCCGATGCCCGAAGCCGATCACACCCGCCACTTGCAGGACTTTTCCCTGGACTGACCTCGCGGGAGCGGCGCTCCGCTTACCGCTGGAGCTGATCCTGCAAAAACTTCACGACCTGCCGGATTTTTTCGTCGGTGGTGATGCGTTCCTTCACCAGCCGGTGCGCGTGCAGCACGGTGCCGTGGTCGCGTCCTCCGAAGGCGTCGCCGATTTCCATGAGCGAGGACTTGGTGAGTTCGCGCGCGATGTACATCGCGATCTGCCGGGGGAACGCGATGTTCTTCGGGCGACGCTTGCTCGTCATGTCCGCGTAGCGCACGTCGAAATGCTCGGCCACGCGCTTCTGGATGTTGTCGATGCTCACGCTGCGACGCGCCTCCTCCTGCAGCAGATCCTTCAGCAGTTCCTCGATGCGCTCCGAAGACGGTGTGCCGCCGCTGAGCGAGATGAACGACGCGACGCGCATGAGCGCGCCCTCGAGCCGGCGGATGTTTGTGCGGATGCGCTGCGCGAGAAAGGCGATCAGCTCCGGATCGATCTTCACGCTGAGTGCGGCGGCCTTTTTCTGCAAAATGGCGGTGCGCGTCTCGACATCCGGGAGCTGCAGCTCGGCCGTCATGCCGCACTCGAAGCGCGAGACGAGTCGCGGCTCGAGGTTGCCGATCTCTGCCGGCGGTCGGTCGGAACTGAGGACGATCTGCTTGTGGCCGTCGAAGAGCGTGTTGAACGTGTGGAAAAATTCCTCCTGCGAGCGCTCCTTTCCGGCGAGGAACTGGATGTCGTCAATGAGCAGCACGTCCACTTGGCGGTAGCGCTTGCGGAATTTCACGAGCGTGCCGTTTTGAATTCCGTCGATGAACTCGTTGGTGAACTTCTCGCTCGTGACGTAGGCGACCTTTGCGCCCTTGCGGTTCGCCAGCACATGCTGGCCGATGGCGTGCATG
>JANXZI010000749.1 GCA_025355595.1 Spartobacteria bacterium | reverse complement strand
CAATTTTGAAAAAAACGCGACGCTCGATTACTGGGAGAGCGGCATGGATCTCGGTCTGTCGCGCGACATGTTCGAGAGTTTCCTCATTTACCAAAATCTCGTCCAGCGTGCATTCGCCCGCATGCAGCGGCGCTACGGCTTCACCATCGTGAATGCCAACCGCGACTTTGCCAAAATCCAGCGCGAACTGCGCTCGCATCTCACCGCCAGTCTCGCGAAGGCGGCGAAGTGAGCGGGTGCCCGCGAAAGGCGCGAAAGGACGCAAACACAGAGCGGCGCATCGCGGCGTTCGCGGTGGGAGATCGTTTGGTCTGCTCTGTAGAACCAACGTCGGACCGAGGTCACGCGAAGGCGCGAAGACGCAAAGGAAGATGGTTTTCTTTGCGCCTCTGCACCTTTGCGTGACCTTACTGCATCTCGGAAGCCAGCTTGCCGATGGTTTCGACAATGCACGTTTGATCCATGCCTGGATTTCATTTTTGCGCGACTTCGCGTGTTTCGCGGGCCGCACATTTTTGCGATGAATCCGCGGTACGTCCGAATTCATCCGCGCGTGGGCGCGAAAGCTGCGGCTGTGCGGGGATTGAGGGTTGCGCTTTAATCGCTGCCCCGTAACGTCCACCGCACCATCTGCCGCGACTGTGCGGGCTCCACAAAATTTCACACCGACGAACCGCAACTCATGGCCACCGCAGTCACGACCACCGATTTTTCCAAGGCTCCGATCAACGCCAAATTTTCCGCGGAGCAAAAGCTCAAGCTCCTCACCGAGATGGTGCGAATCCGCCGCTTCGAGACGGAGTCGCTGCGGCAGTATAACAGCGGAAAAATCGGCGGCTTCCTGCATCTCTACAACGGTCAGGAATCCGTCGTGACCGGCTGTGTCTCGCTGATGGGCGACGATGATCACCTCATCACCGCGTATCGCAACCACGGCCACGCGCTCGCCGTCGGCATGACGATGAACGAGTGCATGGCCGAGCTGTATGGCAAGGCGACTGGCTGCTCGAAAGGCAAGGGCGGCTCGATGCACTTTTTTGCGCCCGACAAGAACTACTGGGGCGGCCACGGCATCGTCGCCGGGCAGACACCGCTCGGCCTCGGCCTCGCGTATGCGCTGAAATACAAGGGCATCAAAGGCGCGGCACTGTGCTTCATGGGCGACGGCGCGGTGAACCAAGGCTGCTTCTACGAGTCGCTGAACATGGCGTCGCTTTTCAAAATCCCGGTGATCTACATCATCGAAAACAACGGCTACTCGATGGGCACCAGCCTCGCGCGTAGTTCCGCATTCAAGGGCTGCCTCGCCGAGCGCGCCGAGGGCTTCGACATGGCGTGGGGCAAATGCAACGGCTCCGATGTGTATGAAGTCCGCGCCACCGTGCAGGACGCGATGGACCGCGCATACAACGAGAGCAAACCGACGCTCCTCGAAATCTCCACGTATCGCTACTACGGCCACTCCGTCGCCGACTCGAAGCACACCACCGGCTATCGGCAGAAAGAGGAGATCGAATCCTACAAGCAGCACCACGATCCCATCCAGCTCTTCAAACGGCGGCTCATCGAGGAAGGCGCGCTCACCGAGGAACAGTATGAGCAGATTGACGAGGCGGCAAAAGCGGAGGCCGCAGCATCCGCGCAGTTCGCCGACGAGAGCCCGATTCCGGGAGTGGAGAGCATCACGCAGGATGTATATTTCGAGGTGGACCGGCAGACCGAGGCAGGCAGGACCGGGCGGCATTTTTTCCACGATTAGGAGCCCGGCAATGGCGGCGATTTCACTGAAGGCACACTACGACGGTGAGCACATCCTGCTCGATGAGCCGTTTCAAATCCCTGCGGACAGCCAGCTCATTGTCACCGTGATTCCAAAAGAAGATTCTCTCGGACAATGGCGCGAGGATTGGTCGCGGCTCGCCGCACAGGGTCTCGCCCGCGCCTACGGGCCGGACGAGCCGGAATACACCGAGGCTGAATGCATTCCGTGAACGCTGGAGAAATTCGACTGTCGCCGCTCCGGCAAGCCGACGGTCTGATCAAGACACGCCCGGTTCTTTTGCTTCGCAGCGCGCCACCGTTCGGTGATTTCATCGCGTGTGGATTGAGCACGCAGCTTCAGCAGGAGGTTCAGGGCTTCGACGAAATCATCGGCCTTGGTGATGCCGACTACGCCATGGCGAGATTACGCCAGCCATCGCTCATCCGCCTCGCCTTTCTCGGCTCGGTGCCAAGACGCGATCTGCACGGCAAGCTCGGATCAATCAGCGATTCACGCCTCACCCGCCTGCTCACGAAGCTCACCGATTTTCTCCGCCCGCGCTGA
>JANXZI010000746.1 GCA_025355595.1 Spartobacteria bacterium | reverse complement strand
CTCCGTGCCGAGCTTCGCGAGTTCGGTGGAGGGCGTGGTGAAAGTCGCCTCTTTCGCCGTCGCATCGAGCGTCAGCTTCCCGGCGTCGAGCGTGCCGCTGCCGACAGCGCGGCTGATTTTTCCCTCGAAGGAAACGCTGCTGCCCGCGAGGAAATCCGCGATGGTCCCGGCCACCGGCACGCGCAATTCGGGATGCCCGAGATAGGCCGGCAGCGTCACGCGCGCCGCGAGTTCCTTGAGTTCGGGGCGGTGCAGCGGATGCACCGCGATGTCCTTCAGATAGTCGCCAAAGCGCAGGCTCAGCGTGCCCTCGCGCGTCTGGCCGGGGAATTTGAACAGCGCCTTCGAGTCTTGCACGTCCGCCTTCTGCTTCTCCTGGCTCTCGATCCGCGCCGTCGCCGACGAAGGCTTCCATTCCGCATCTGGTCGCAGACCAACCGCCAACTCGAATGCCTCGCCGTGCGGAATGTAGAGATCATTCGGCAGCGCCTCCACCGTTGTGAACGTGTAGCGCTCAATGCCCGCCCACGGCTTCGCCCAGCGTTCCAGCGCATTTGTCGCTGCGCGCGGCGCGAAGACGAACGGCGCGGCAGTGAGCGCCGCAACGGAAATTCCCACGAGCGCCCAGCGCCGTGCGGGACGCTTCGGCACCGCGTCTTCAAACTGATGCCTGCCCGAATCCTCCGCGACCTGCCGGATCGCCGCCCGCAGCAGGGCGGGGGACATGTTTGGCGGCAACTCTTCAAGATGCGTCAACTCAATGACACCCTGCAACCGATCGCCGAGCACGCGGAAATGCTTCTGCAAAAGTTTCGCAAGTTGCGTCGGCCCGCGCCGATTCCACAGCCAGTAGCTCGCCCAGCCCTGCGCAAACCACGCCGCGAGCAGCGCGCCGGTGACCATGAGCACAGTGCGCGCCCACACCGGCGTATTTACGAAACGGTCGAAGGCAAACAGCAGCACATACGTGATGAGCAGCCCGGCCAGACCTCCGGCCACCGCGACGAGGGTTTCCATCCTTCGCAATTTCCGCTCGTAGGCTTGAAGTTGCGCAACCAGTGACTCCGGCAGAGAGATCGAGTTCATGGCGATTTGGGTGTGGGGACTGTAGCGGGGAAGTTGCGGATGGAAACCGCGGATTTGTCAGGAAATTGTGAGCGGCAAAATCACACCAGCCCCCCGATCTTGCGACCGATCCAGTATGCCGAAAAGAGCACGAGCAGCGCGCCGCACCACCACGGGTCGCACCACAGCCGGAAGCGCAGTTCCTCCGGCTTCCGCTCCGGCAGCAGGCTGAGGCTGCTGATGACCTGCGCGAGTTCGCCTGGCGTCGCAAACTTCCCATTCGTCAGTGCCGAGATTTCGCGCAGCACGTCGAGCTTCGCGGGCAGGCCGACTTTTTCCAGCGTCGGCACGCTTACATCAATCTGCGTCTTCATGTGCCGCCCCGCGGTGTCGTTCGCGATCTCGACCTCGTAGCGTCCTCCCTCACGCGGCGAGAATGTGCCGTTGTAAACGCCCCACTCGGAATTCTCCGCCGCGAGTTCGATCGTCTCGCTCGTGCCGCCCGGCGCCTTCAGCGTCACGGTCACTTTCCCCTCGGTGATCGGCGTTCCGTGTTTGTCGAGCACGGTCGCGCTTAGGCGCACTTTGTCGCCGCGCTTCGGCGCTTCGGGCGTGTAGAAAAATCGCATCCCGTCCGACTGCGCGAGATGCCGCTGATGCGACATCCACCGCACGACCTGGCTCCAGAACCGATAGTGATACGTGTCCTCGACGCCCTTGCGCCAGCGCCACGCGGCGTCGGTGCCCATGTAGAGCACCTTGCCGCTGCCCGCGCTGCGCGTGGCGAGGAGCGGGATGCGGCCAAATTGATTCTTCGCCGACTCATGCACCGCGAGGACTTCCGCGCCGGGCTTCGCCTTCACGACCGGCGCGTACCAGAAAAATCCCGGCAGCCCGCGCCACACCGCTTGGTTCGCGGCGGGGTCGGTCGCGAGCATCGTGAGCCAGTGATCGCGTCCGCGAAAAGTCAGCTCCAGCCGCGTCTCGCCCGCCGTCGAGAATCCGCTGCCCTGCGTGAAGTTCACCATGCCCGCGCCTTTTTCAAAATCCGTCTCCACCGGCACAAGGTCCGCGAGCGGCGAATCTTTCAGCGTCTTCTGCCACCCGAGCGGGCCGGGCAGAAAGACAAGGCCGCTCGCCTGCTGCTCGATCAGCCCGCGCAGCATCGTCGCCTGCTCGGGCGTGAGCATCCCTTTCGTCACGCCCACGTCGCCGAGGAAAACGACATCGTAGCCCTGCAAATCCTCGCGCTTCGTCGGGAACGATCCGAGATACCCCGCGCCCTCGCCCATGCCGATCTGCGGATGGAACAGCACCGTGTTCACCTGCACGCCGGGGTCGCGCATGAGCGCGTTGCGCAGGTAGCGGAATTCCCACCGCGGCTGCGAATCCACGACGAGCACCTTCAGCGTCTCCTTGCGCACGGCCATGTGGAATTTCTTCTCGTTGTTCTCGGGAAAAATCTCTTCGCGCTCGACGGGTACCTTCACCGTGAAGTCGCCCTCGCCCTCCTGCTGCGGCGTGATGACCACCATTTCCTGAATCTGCGTCATCGGCGGAATCGTCACCGCCTTCGAGCCCGTCGCACCGCCCGGTCCGCTCACCGTCACCGTCGTCTTCACCTCGCGCGTGAGATGATTTTGCACCGTCACAAAAACGCTGATGCGCTCATTCAGCAGCCCGTAGGTCGGCGCGAGCACGCTCTGCAATTCGAGGTCCGGCAGATACGTCTCGCTGCCCGTGCCGACGGTGAAGACAGGCACATCGCGCTGCGCGAGCGCCGTCGCGCCGGTGATGGGCGACTTGCCGAGATTCCAGTCGCCGTCCGTGAGCAGCAGCACCGCGCGCAAATCCGGATGCGCCTTCAGCACGCGCTCGAGCGGTTCATTGAGGTCCGTGCCGATCTCAGTTTCGACATCGAGTTTCCGAGGAGAAGGTGACTGGTGACTGGTGACTGGTGACTGGTTCTGCGGCTGCGAGCCTTCGCTCGCGGGCGGCGCGTTTTTCTTGTCGGCAGACGACGCGGAGTCATCCGACGAAGCAGG
>JANXZI010000722.1 GCA_025355595.1 Spartobacteria bacterium | reverse complement strand
CAGCCAGCCGGCGTCGGGATGATACTCGGCGGTGCCGCGCCCGCCCTTCGGAGGCAGAGTGAAAAATATCGGCACTTTGCGCAGCTTCGCCACCGCGGCTGCCGGGACGACGCGCACGATTTCCGCGAGCTGCTTTTGCAGAAACGGCATCGCTGCGTCCACGGCCTTCTTTTGTTCCGCCAAAAGCTCCGCGCTGATGTGCAGCGTCCAGCCCTCGATGTTTCGCGTCTGCCCACCCAAAGCGTCCTCAGCTTCGAGAGGAAAGATGAGACCGAGGCAGGTGAGGAGGATCGGAACGGTTCGTTTCATGCGAACTTTTTTAGCAGGACTGTTACGTCATGGGGTGTCCTCCTCACGGATTTCCAGTCATCTTGGATCCTCCGGCGAGGATAAAAATCTTCAGCGGCTTCGCTTCCACCGAGTGGAGTGACGTGAGCGTGCAGAGCGTGGTGAGCGAAAATATGCGTTTTCACAGTTTGGGTTTCGATTTGGGTTTGCCGTTTCTTTGTGGCCCGTCCCTCTTTCCCTACTTCACCGGCGTCAGCGTGAAGTCCTTGACTGTCACGTCCCGGCTCCCGTCTTTAACCGCAAAGTTGAGGGCGTTCTGCCCCTTGCTCAGGAAGATTTCGAGCGGCTTGGTTTGCTGCCACAACCCGATGGTGTAGGGAACCGCGAGTTCGACCGGCTGCTTGGCACCGTTTGCCGCGAACAGGAACTTTTGCCCATCTTGCAACGTCGCCACCCGCGCAGTCAGCGCATACTTGCCGGCTTGCAGTGCCTCGAACACATATTGGGTCTTGAAACCACCCTTGAAATGCATCTGCATGCCGCCGGTGTAACTTTTCATGGCAGTGCCTGAACCCGTCGGCTTGCCGTGAGCCACTGCCGGAATGGTGATTGAGCCGCCCGAGCCTACAATAACCTGCTGGTCCGACGCTTTGACAGGAGCATGCTCCGTGATCTGCTTTTCCTGCGGCTCATTCGCCTCGGCCAGTTCCTGGCCAAGCGGTCCCAATCCAACCGCGGAGGCCGCGAGGACAACGGCCTGGCAATGGCCTGCGTTGCTCCAAAAGCCGCCGGAAACTTTCTTGCGCTCGTTATAGGCCTGCTCGCCAAGAATGCTGCTGACCCATTGCGCCCGCAACACCTTCGCGTAATCCTGCGCATGTTCCCGCGCCTGAGTCTCCAGCAGGAAGTCCGCCCCACTGCGCGGCGCATCATCCTTGTCCCACCAACTGGCATTGAACCCGGCACCGAGATTGATAACCCAGCCGTTCGGCGTCCAATGACTCAGCGCGGCATGTTTGTGCTGGGTCACACCCCAGACTGGAATGCCGAAACTACGCAGGACGAAGCGGCCAAAGAACGCGCGCCGACCACACACCCCGCCATCCTTCGGAATGTTCTGATAGCTATTCAAGGATGGCAGATCGTCCTTAACACATTGTGAACCGTATGGGACCTCGGTCTTGACGGCTGCGGAATAGCGCCAGCCGTAGTTCGGATTCGAGACATGGTCAGGCCGGTAAGTCCGCAGCATCTCGCGCCCCCACGTCAGAATCTGATCCGGAGCGTCGCAGTCCACCACCAGCCGATATTCCCACGTTGAAAAGTTCTTGAATGCCGCATCTAACTCACCAGCAAGGTATGCCTTCTCATAATGCAGGTAACGTTTGACCGGGTCCACGCTGGCCGGCGCATTTTTCTGGTCTTCGGCATTGTTCTGCTTCACCGGCACGGCATGTTCCAGAGCGGTGGCCAGCGCCAACCGCTGCAAGACGCCGTCACTCGCCTTCGGGCTGGCCTGTAGAATCGCCACGTAAATCTGCATCGCCCGACCATACTTGCCGGAAGTCGCGCCACCGGCGACAAGCATTTCTTTCATCAGCTTGTCATCGGCCAGGAGTTTCTCCACCAATGCCTCTTGTTCCCGTCCCTGCTGCGCAAACGCCGCAAGATCCTTTGGCGTCGCCTCGGCGAGCACGGCGCATTTGACTAGTTTCGCGTCCAGTTTGTCACTCGACAAAAATAGCTCCAACTCCGTCAGGAGGGCCTTGGCGGCGCATTGTTCGTCGGCGCGCGCCTTGGCCAATGCGGCTTGGGCCGACTGATTCGCCTGGCCCGACGTTGCCGCCTCGGCTTTCGCCTTGTCCAAGGCCGCCTGCCGCTCTTGGAGTGCTTTGAGCCCGTCCTGCTTGTTTGCCTCCCACTTCGCGAGATCCTTCTTCGCCGATTCACGTTGAGCATCCGTGGTCGCCTTCTTCAGCGCCGCCTGCGCCTGTCCGATGCCCATTTCAGCACCGCCGATCCACTTGCCCTTCGCATGTTCCACCAAACCTTGCGCCCCGTTCACTTTGGCCATGGGCTCCTGCGTCGAACTCGCATCCGCTTCCGCCTTCTTGAGCACTTCCCGGGCTTTTTGGAGGGCCGCTTTCTTCTGCTCGGCCACAACCGGCAAGGCTTTGGTGACCTCCGCCCGCAGTGCCTTCAACTGATCGGCATACTTTCCAAGAAGCTTCTGTCCCGTTTCAGCGAGTGGAGTTTCCGCGGGCGGTTTTGCCTTGGCAGCCCAAGCATTTGGAGTAACTATCGCCATGATGGCGAGCGGGCACCCGATAAGCAATAACTTCCTGTTGTTCATAACCTTTATTCTGGTATTCTGTTGAGCTTATTTTTAATCGGGCGTTGTTTCTATTTCTTCATCTTCAACAGGTCCACCATCGTCTGGCCCATGGCAAGACCGACATCCATGTAAACCCTGGTGTCGCCGCCGTAGTGACCGTTTCCGCTGCCGCCGCGGGCCATGTCATGGGTATAAACGGTGGCCACGTTGCCTTTGAACTCAGGGTGCTTGCCGCTATTGCCATCCACCGCAAGGTGAGCTTCCAGCACTTTCCCCGTGTTGTCCGTCATGCCCTTGGCGGCTTCGCCCAGGGTGGCCAGAACGAACTTCGCATTCGGGGCATTGAATTCCTTGCGCAGCGTCTTGATTAGGTTGACAAGGTTCTCCTCATAGTGGGCGGAAAGAGCTTCATCTCCACAGTCTCTCTCGCCCTGCCACCAGAAAAAGCCGGCGACCTCGAATTTAGTCGCTTCCGGGTAATGTTTGCCGAGTTCGGACAGCACCGTTTTGGCATTGGCGATGTCGTCATCGTATTGCTTGCCAGCATACCAGCCAATCTTCTGCGGCTCGGTGCCCTTTTCCCAGCGCATGGGAGATTCCTTGTAGCCGGCGTAAGTATAAGTCACTTCCTTGCCTGTCTTCTTGTCCTTTGCCGTAAAATCATAACCCCTGCTGCCCGGAGGAAGAAGATCCCAGCCGAGGGCGCGGTTGCCGATGCAACTCTTGAGCAGCATCACTGGCTCGTTAATGGCGTTGCCGAGCTGGTGGCCGACGCCGAATTCCACACCCATAGTGCCGCCTTTGCCGGGTTTGCCGCTTGGGTTCCCGCCGACTGCAAGCCATTCATTATGCAACAGACTCATGCCGCCGCCCCGGCCAACCATCACTTGCACATAGCGCACGTCTTTTCGTTCCGTCCAGTTGCCAGCGTCATCCACGAGGAATGGGTAAAGCTTGTCTGTCATGACGACCTTTTCCAAGCTTTCACCCTTGCCACCGGAAATATGCCCCATGCCCACCATGTTGGATTGCCCCAACATGATGAACACCTTGACCGGTTTCGTCATGTCGGCAGGCTTACCATCCGACTTCGGAATAGCGTGAGCGTCTGCGGCTGCGGAGTTCAGGGGGAACGCTGCCGCGGCAAGAGCGGCGAGCGTCAGGGTGGTTAGGATGCGGCTTTGTTTGTTCATGGATGGTTTATTTGGAGTGAGAGACATGTACACGAATAATGCGGGGAGTCCATTCTCCGTAGCGAAAAGCTTCGGGAACATTTGGAAGGTTGGGGCGAAACAGGCACCTGCCGGGCGGCCGGGCGCCGAGAAATGCCCGAAACGGTTTGAGAAAGGCTGCTATAGCCGCGTTTCCTCATCGGTCGAACCTCTTGGTGCTGAGCACGCGAAATTTGTAAAACGGATCCAAAGTTCCTGCTTTTGTGACATTTCCACTTCCATCCACTACGGTGGGGCCGTTATAGGTTTCGTCGAATTTGGCCAACGCCGGATCTTGTGGATCGATGTAACGCTCGATGAGTGTTGAGCCACGATATTGGGCGGTGACCTGACCTTTCTGCTCATTCCATTGCGCCCACAGCGCATCGCTTGCTGCGGTACCCTTCGGGATGCCTTGGCTCAGGGTCTCCGCCCAGACATGGACGGTATAGGTATTCGATTTGGTCGTCAGACGCGGGTAAAGATCCACATAAGGTTTTTCCCGCATATTGTCCCCGGTGAGTTTGTTGGTATTCCAGAATGCCACCATGTCAGCTGAGGAGGAGACCTCCGGGGGAACCAGGTTCATTTCACATATCTGGCTGGCTGACCTGAAAAGGTCATGGCGGTTAAACTTCGCTTCAAAGTCCGCCAGCGTCTTGGTCATGTCGATGCTTCGCCTCCGGTTCTGAATCGTCGCAGGGGTGCTTTGGGGAGGGTCAATGGGCTTGTAAAATGGACCATCGGAAAGTTGCAGAGCAAGAAATCGGGTGGATTTCATCGCCGCGTGCATTCCGGTGCTCCGTGTGATGTATGTGAACGGCGCGATCCGGTAGTTCAGATTGAGCTTGCCTGAGGTCGAGAACGGCTGGCTGATTGCATAGGGTTCCACCACCGGCATCCAGAACAGATCCGCAATCAGGTGGTCCGGTGGCAGTGTATATGAAGCCCCTGCGGCCGGCACTTTGGGTGTGCCAAATCCCGGATGCGTCGTATCT
>JANXZI010000704.1 GCA_025355595.1 Spartobacteria bacterium | reverse complement strand
CAACACCGCGGCACGCTGTGCGTGCTGCCCGAAGGAACCAGCTCGCTCGGCCCGCGCCATCTGCCTTTCAAGAGCGGTGCGGCGCATGTCGCGTTCGACTATCTCGCCGCACCGGGCGCGCCGCTGGTCATCGTTCCGATGGGCATTCACTACGACGCGCCGACGGAATTCCGCTCACGGATCGAGGTCGTCATCGGGAAACCCATCCCGACCGAAATGCCGGAGGGCTGGAGCCGTGTTGAAAAATTGCGCGAGTTGAAGCGGAGGTTTGAAATCGCGCTTGAGGACGTGGGCGTGAATGTCGTGTCGGACGAATATCAGGACACCATCCAGCGCCTCGCCTACATCGCCACACTCGGGACGAAGCGCAGCTACTTCCGCGCGCTCAAGCAGCTTGAAAAAGAAGTCCCCGCGCCGCTGACGGAATCGTGGAAGGCGCTGGCCGCGGAATTTCAACGGCCCGGATTGCTCCTCCACCAAGGCGTGCCGCTGTGCCCGATTTTCCCGCTCGCGCTGATGTTTGCGGTGCTCGCGCTCATCGGCCCCATCACGCTTGCGGGCTGGCTGCTGAATGCCCCGCCGCTGCTCGCAGGCGCATGGGCGGGGCGCAAATTTGCCGACGGCCCGAATGTGATTACACTCTGGCGGATGCTGGTCGGCGTGCCGGTGTTCATCCTCTGGGCTGCGATCATTTCGATCACGTTCGCTTTGCTCGGACACCCGATTTGGATCGCCGTGTATGCCGTGATCACGATCGCCGCGCTGAAGCTCACGCGCCTCACGCGCAAGGTCGTCATCGAGATCAACAACGGCCTGCGGCATGGCGACCTCCGAGAGCGCGCCTTGAGCTTCCACCAGCAACTGCTGAACACTCTGCCCGATGAAACGCTTTGAGTCCTGGCCCGTGCTCCCGCACGAGATCGCATTCGGCGGATTTCTCGCCGCGACGCTGGTGCGGCTGATTCCGACGCTGGGTTTCTTTTCCCCGGTGACGCTGCTGTATCTCAGCCTGCTCGTCGTGGCGGTGGTGCTCATTTTTTGGTGCTGGAAAAATCCCGGCGACCTGCGCTGGCGCGTGCGGTTCGGCTTTTATCCGCTCGCGATGAATGCGGCCTACTTCACCCTCGGCGCGGCCATCCCCGCATTTCATCCGGGCAAGGAGGACGGATGGCTGCAACATCTCGACGCCACGCTCATCGGCGGGAACGCCAGCCTGTGGATGCAGCGGTTCACGCATCCGCTGTTCACGAATTTTCTGAGCGCGTGCTACTTCCTCTTCTTTCCCGGTATGCTGGTGTGCTGGCTGCACTACTTCCGGCGCGAACTGCCCGTGCTGCGCGCATTCATCATCGGGCAGTTCACGATCTACGGCCTCGGCTTCCTCGGCTACACGCTCGTGCCCGCACTCGGGCCGCATCTCGATCCGGCGCTCGCGTCGCAGTTCACGGTGGCGCTCGACGGCGGATGGATCACGCGGCTCAACCAGCAGGTGGTCGCAAGCGGCAGCAACAAGGTGGATGTCTTCCCGAGCCTGCACTGCGCGATTTCGGTGTTTATCCTTTTGTTCGATCGCACCCGTGCGCCGCACCGCTTCCGCTGGATGCTCATGCCGACGATCGGGCTGTGGATCGCCACGATTTATCTTCGCTACCACTACTTCGTGGATGTGCTCGCGGGCTTTGCGCTGGCCGCATTCGCGGTGCTGCTGGTTCGCTCCGAAAAATCATCCGCATCAAAATGAATTACCTCCTCCGATTCGACGATCCCGCCGCCACGCAGACCGACATCAGCGGCGGCAAGGGCGCGAATCTCGCGCTGCTTACGCAGCGCGGCTTCGTGGTGCCGCCCGGCTTTGTCGTGACCGCCGGGGCGTATCGCGAATTCATCCGCACACATGACGCCCTCGCGGCACAACTGAGCGCGCTGCCGGTGAACGATCCGTCGGCCTTGCAGCGGCATAGTGAGCGGCTTCGCCAAGGTCTTCAGGAACTCCCGCTGCCCGATGCGCTCGTGGCGGAGGTTCACGCGATGCTCGCGAATCAGGAACAGCAAGCGTTCGCAGTGCGCTCGTCATCCACGATGGAGGATCTCGCGGGCGCGGCGTTTGCCGGGCAGCACGACACTTTTTTGAACATCACCGGTGCCGCGCAGATTCTTGATCGCATCAAGGCGTGCTTCCTCTCGCTCTGGCACGATCGCGCCATCGCCTATCGGCAGCAGCAGGGATTCAATCACGCGCTGGCGGAAATGGCCGTGGTCGTGCAGAGCATGATTCCGTGCGAAGTCGCGGGCGTCGGCTTCAGCATCAATCCCGTCTCCGGCGACATCGGCGAACTCGTGATCAACGCAAACCACGGTCTCGGCGAATCCGTCGTCAGCGGTGACGGCGAAGTGGATCAGTTCGAACTCGACAAGAAAACGCGCGCCGTCCGCCGCTCGCGCATCGCGCGCAAGACGCGCAAAGTCATCGCAGTCGCGGGCGGCACGCAGGAAATCGAGACTCACGGCGATGAGGCTGAGTTGCCCTGCCTCGACGCGACGCAGCTCGGCCAGCTCGCGGATCTGCTTTTGCGCGTCGAGCGCGACTACCGGTTTCCGCAGGACATCGAGTGGGGCTTCGCTGGCGGCAAGCTGTGGCTCCTGCAATCGCGCCCCATTACCACCATTCCGCCGCGCTGGACGCGCGACGAATCCGCCGAGCGTTTTCCAAACGTCATCTCGCCGCTGACATGGGACTTTGTGGAGAGCGGCTTTCACGAGTCGCTCGCGTATTCCTTCCGGCTCATGGACTACCCCCCGTTCAGCGGAAAGTGGTTCGCCAGCTTCGGCCACTACATCTACGGGAACCAAAATGCGGTGGCGCTCTACGGTTCGCGCGCGCCGTTTGTCTTCACAAATTTCGCCGACCTGCTGCCGCAGATTCCGCGCATCCGCGAGGAGTTCCACTGGGTGCAGGAGCTGCCCGTGCTGTGGATGCGCGACCTCGACGGCTACCTAATCAGGCTCGGCGAATTTGCACACACGTCGCTGGACTCGATGATGGAGGCGCAGCTCTGGCGCCATGTGCGCGAAGTCGTGGATCACGGCGCGCGCTATTTCCGACCGAACATCGCCATCTCCATCATGCAGGGCGTCGCTTGCCGCGTCCTGCTGCGGTTGATCACGCTCGCGATCGGCGAAGAGGAAGCGCGCGGACTTTTCGACGCGCTGCTCGCGTGGTGTGAGACGAAGACCGGGCAGATCAACAAGGAGCTGTTTGAAATGGCGCGGCAGATCCGCGCGACGCCGGGCATGACGGCGATGCTCGATGGCAGCGATTCGCGCAGCATCATCGCGACGAATGCGCTCGCGCGCTTTCCGGAATTCCATGCGCGGTTTGAAAAATTCCTGGCGGATCACGGGCACCGCGAGACGGACTTCGACGCCTACCAGCCGCCGTGGGCCGACGCACCGTGGGTGGTGCTCGACAACCTGCGCCTCATCCTCCAGACGCCGATGGACGTGACGCCCGCGCACCGCGAACGCGAGGTGAAGGTGGCCGCGCACCGTGCGGAGATGCGCCTGTTCAACAGCGTGCCGGAGCCGGTGAAATTCTTCGTCCACGAAGTGCTGCGCCTCGCGCGCGCCTACACGAGCCTCGACGATCTGGAGCACTACCAGACGACTCGGCTGAACCGCCCGCTGCGACGCGGCCTGCGCGCGCTGGGCACGCGATTGGTGAAGCGGGATGTGCTCGCGGAGCCGATGGACATTTTCTTCGCGCACCTCGCACAGATCGAGGAAGCAGTGTCAACGAACACGCCAGCCGGATGGAACACGCTGCGCGATCGAGTGCGCGAGCAGAAGGCGGCATATCACGCCGATGCCTCGCGCAGGCTGGACTGGATCCTCGGCGAGAAGCCCGCGGAGATCGCCACGGGCGAGCACATGCAGGGCCTTCCCGGCAGTCCCGGCCAGGCCGCGGGCGAAGTCTTCGTGGTGAACAGTCCTGATGATTTTGCGCGCTTCCCGAAAGGCGCGGTGCTCGTCGCGCGCACGACGAACCCGACATGGACGCCGTTGTTTTACAGCGCGTGCGCCGTGATCACCGAGAGCGGCGGCCCGCTCTCGCACGGCGCGGTAACTGCACGCGAGATGCGCATCCCCGCAGTGATGAGCGTGCGCGGCTGTCTCAGCCGGTTGAGCAACGGACAGCGTGTGACGGTGGACGGCACACGAGGACAGATCGTCATCGTGTAATCGCAGGCGCGCTACGCCACCTCGAATTTGTGAACCTCGACGGCGTTCTTCCCGGCCTTCGCGATCGGGCGCGGGTCGGGCTGTGCGAAGCCGTTCAGATCGACGGCGCGAGCACGGAATTCGTACTTGCCGGGCTTCAGATCGCGCAGCACGGCGCTCCACGAGATCATGCTGTAGCGGAGCGGCCACGCCATCGGCTTGCCGGTCTTCGGATCAAAGCCGAGCACATCCTTTGACGAGATGCCCGCGGGAAACACGGACGTCCAGTCGGCGGGCGGCGCTTCGAGTTCGCATGGCGTCCATGTCGCGGCGCGATACGGCTCGTCGTCCAGCGCCACGGGCTTTGCTTCCGGCTCCACGCGATGCAGCCACCATTCCACGCGCTGCAAGCCCGAGAGCCCTGCGAGCGCGAGTCCGCTCATGAAGATCGGCTGGCCCGCGGGAAATTTTTCAGGCGCGTGATCAATGTAGGCCGCGGTCTTGAGGTGCGACTCGGGATCGTTGTTCGCGTTCGCATACGTGTCCATCGCCTTCCAGTCATTCGTCACGCTGATGCGCTGGAGCCACTTGATGGATTTGAACCCGTGCGCCCACGGGATGACCATGCGCACCGGCCCACCGCGCTTGAGCGGGATGGGTTCGCCATTCAGCCGCCACGCGACAAACGGCGGCAGCTCGCCCGGCGCAGTTTCCATCGCCTGCGTGTAGGTGAGCGATGACTGGAAGAGCTGCTTCGGATCGTTGTTGTGAAAGCCCGAGTAGTAGATGCGCCGCACATTCTTCATCAGCCCGCAGAGGCGCAGAAGTTCGCGAAGCGGCACGCCTTCCCACAGCCCCTGCCCAAGCGGAGCGGCGATGTTCAGGCACTGGAATGCCTTGAGAAAACGGACACTGGTTTTTTTTCCAAGCTCGATGAGCGCGGGCAGATCAATCGCGTTCCCGCCATCGATCGTAAACTGCTTCCCGAGGCTCGCGGGCTCCTTCACCAAATCGTTCGTGAACGGATCGGCGGTGATCTCCAGCCGCCACGTCTCATCGGTGAGCCGCGCCTGCACAAGCGCGTCGCCCGTGAGCGAGTGCGGCTTCGGCGTGCCGCGCGACACGTCCTGAAAATCCGCGGCCTTCGTGAGCAGCGGATGCGCCGCGGGCGCGGCAGTCGCGGCGTTGGCCACATCGGCGGCGCGTGCATCGGCGGCGGGATCTCCTGCGAGAGCGACGACTGCGAGCGCGGATGTCGCGCGCACGAAGTCTCGGCGTGACAGCGGCTCGGAGCCGGGTTGGGATGCGGTGCGGAAGTTCATGAGGAAGGGAGGAGGGATCTCAAACTCAACACCGCTGCGCGCGCCATCGCGAGGTCAAAGCACGGGCAAGGTCAGCACTTTGCGGATCGCCGACTTCAGCACCGCTTCGCTTCCGGGCTGCATCCACTGGATGCCCCGTGAATTCGATGCATCACGCTGACTTTCCGGGGCTTCCTCGACGGTAAAAATCGCAAAGTTGAAAATAGTTCTTGCGCAGAACCCAGCCATCCCTACTCTCCGCCTTGTTCTGGGGGGAACAGCCACCCTCCGGTTGCCAATCGGCGCCGGGGGGTGGCACTTTTTTTGGTCAAATTTTCACTGCAAGGCACGCTTTTGAGGCGGAAGCGCAAGGAGGCAAAGTAGGCCGTGCAGCGCGGTGAATCCGGGGAGTGATTTCTTGTCGCACCAATAACCGGACATAAAGCGGGTCGGCGTGTCTCGGGCCGGGTGGGCGTCCCGCCTGCCGTGGCACGCGTCCCGCGCGGCACCCGGCGGACGATCCCAGGCGTTCCGAGCACCAGCGACGTCCGGGGTGTATTCCGCGGGTCGCGGAATACGGCGGGCGGGACGCCCACGCTATCCGAGGCATGCCGTCCTGCTTCGCCGCGCATCGGCCACCTTATTTCCAAAAGGTGGTATAATTTCATCGCCGGACGGATGCGGCGCTGGCTGCGGGCAGTCAGGGTCTCCGAAAACCTCCCGTGCTCCCGGCTTGACGGGCCGTGGACATTTTGCCCTACTCGCGCTCGAAGGGAGCGACGGTTCCGCCCCTGCGGATGTCAGAGTTCCCCCCACAAAACACAACAACCCAGAAAGACAACCCACATGAAGAAGCTCCTGTTCACACTCACGCTCGCTGCTGCATTCGCAGTCGGCAGCCAGTCCGCACTCGCACAGGCGAAGAAAAAGCCTGCCGCTCCCGCGGATGCACCGGCGACTGCCGATGCGGAAAAACCGAAGGCTGCGGCTGCGGAAAAACCGAAAGCTCCGGCGGATCCGACGAAGCCCATGCCCATGCACACCGTGGTTGATTCGATTGATGCCTCGGGAAAATCGTTCACCCACAAGAACAAGGACGGCAAGGAGGTGAAATATGTCACCACTGCCAAAACTGAATTCAAGAACGGCGAAAAGGACGCCACGTTTGCGGACATCAAAGTCGGCAACGAGGTGAATGGCATGCGCCTGAAGAAGAGCGACACCGAATATGAAGTGGTGAAGACCACCTACATCGGCGCGCCCAAGCCGAAGGCTGAGAAGCCGAAGGGTGAGAAGCCCGCAGGTACCGAAAAACCCGCAGGCGAACCGAAGAAGAAGCCCTAGGGATCACCCGGATTTATCTCCGTTTTTTCAAGGACCGGCACCGTTCGCGGTGCCGGTCTTTTTTCGGTGGGCACGATGCGCCGTTTCATCTTCCGGAAATTTCCCGGCAATGCCTTGGCAGCTACGAACCGATCCGGGCGGCGTTCACCGGCGCGAGCGTGTTGCGAGGCCCGGCTCCCAGTCGGGCTCGGGCCACCACGGTTTTTCACCAAGGACGTAGGCACCGAGCGTGTCGAGGCGGATGACGGGGTTTGCGAGGATGCCCGCGACCAACTCTTCGAGATCGGCGAGCGTCTGGCCTTCGGATTTCGCCTGCGGTGCGG
>JANXZI010000678.1 GCA_025355595.1 Spartobacteria bacterium | reverse complement strand
CGAACTCACGCTGCCTGCGCCGGAATTTCCCGAGGCGCTGATCACGACCGGCTACGTGATCGCGGACAACGCGAGCGAGTATGAGCTGAAGCTGGAAACCGAGGGCACGGAGAAGGCGCTGCCGTCGGTGATTCCGTGGCTGCCGTCGGTGACAAAGAGCGCGGGCATTTTCCGCGTGCAGCCGCAGTGGAAGGTCGCGCTTGTCCTGGAGCGGCTGGAAAAGGCGGAGGCGCGCACGGCGTTTTGCGCGTGGGCGGAGATGACGACAGCGTTGCGCGAGGACGGCACCGAATGGCACAAGGCGGTGTGGCATTTGCAAAACCGCTCGCTGCAATTTCTGCCGGTGAAATTGCCGGACGGCGCGGTGCTGATGAGCGCGCGCGTCGCGGGGCAGAATGTGCGCGCGGACTCGGGCATGGTGAACGGCCGCGCCGCGGTGCTCATCCCGCTGATCAAGACGCGGCCCGGCGACATCAGCTACGACGTGGAGGTCGTGTGGCGTGCGACGGGTGCGAAGCTCGCGCCGCGCGACAAGCGGAAATTTGCCGACGCGGAACTCGTGGGCATCACGGTCGAGCAGACTTTCTGGAGCGTGTGGCTGCCAGAGAGTCGCGCGATGACGAAGAGCGATGGGAATATGGAAGAGGTGATTGCAGTGGCGCGCGACGTGGAGAAGGCGCGGAGCAGCGTGGAGGAAATGGCCGCGCTCAACGGCATCATCGCAGACCCGACCGTGAGCGAGGAGGTGCGCGCGAATGCGAAGGCAAACTGGAGCATGAAGTGCGCGGAAGTGCAGGGAATCCTGACGAGCAACGGCGGCATACTTCAGAGTGATCGCTACGCAGCGAAGCAGGCGGATGAGCCGGCAAAAAAGAAACAGGCCGAACTCGTGCAGAAACTTTCGGACACGAACAGTTACGTCGGCGAGCAACTCGCGAAGGTCGAGCAGGACAACCGGGACATCGAGCAGCGGCGATCGGGGCAGGCGCAGCAGCAGGGCGTGCCGGGGCAGGCGCAGCAGGCTGCGACGGTGGACGTGAACGGTCTCACGCTGAACAACGCGGCGAGCAATGCGAACGCGGCGCAGGCGCTGCTTTTTGGAAACAACACGTACTCGGGCAATACGACGATCAATGCGGGGACGCTGAATGCCGGAAGCGCGACAAACCTCGCGGTCGGCAATGCCACTGCCACGGGAAGCACATTCGTCATCCCGAATGCGCAAGGCGGCTCGAATCAGATGAACGCCACGCAGGGCGCGTTGATCATCAACAATGGCGCGCTCAATCTAAAAAATAGCGGCGCGACGCAAAACATTTCGAATACGTCACAGACCGGGCAGAATTTGCGATGGAATGCGAACCCGACGCTGAATGGGCAGCCGAACGCGACAACCTCCAACTCGGCTGTGAGTGGCGTGAACACTGTGAACGTGACGGGAGCGACCGGCGTGATTTCTGCAAACAGCGGCACAACGTCCAATTTTTACCTGAACGACAATGTGGTGCTCCAGCAGGCGAAGATGGCGAAGGGGACGCAGACGCTCACGAAGAATGGATCGGGGACTCTGACGCTGAGCGGTGCGAACACGTATGGCGGGGGGAAGGGCGATGCTGCTGGCAAGATGCTTCCGCAAAAGGATGAGCTGTCCATGCGCGACCGCGAGGACAAGGCGAAGGCCCCCGCGACGAAGTCCGACCGCGCCGGCGAGGCGAAGGGCGAGAAGGAGAAGGACATGAAGCAGGATCAGTCGCGTTCGTTGAGCTACGCGCGCGGCAACCGTGCGCAGCAGGCGGAGCAGGCGGAGCAGGCGCAGGCATTCGCCAACAATGATGGGCCGCAGGCTCCGAAGCCGACTTCGGCGCAGCCGATTTCGGAGGCCAGGCCGCAGGGTGCGCCGATGCAACCTGCGGGGCCTGCACCGAGCCTGATTCCCGGTGGCGGCGCGCTGCCAGTGCCGTCGCCGTCGGTCGTGCCGCCCGGTGCGATGCCTCCGCAGGCGCAGCTTCCGCAGGGCGGCGTGCAGCCGCGGGCGGATGGTGTGGTGGCTGCGCCGGTGAGCGCGGAGCAGAAGGCCATCCAGCAACTCGGGCGGCTTTCGCTGTCGGTGGATTTTCCGACGCAGGGTCATGTGCATCATTTTCAAAAGACGAAGGCGAGCGCGGTGCTGGAGATTTCGTTCAGCGATCCGCAGATCGGTAAGCGCTGGGTGCGCATCGCGATCTTCGCGGGGCTGGCGCTGCTGCTCGCATTCGCGGGGCGGGTTGTGTCAGCACGGCGGGCGCAGCGCGGGATATGATGGATTTGCGGGGCGTGTTTTTTCGGACAAAAAGTGCCGCTCCCACGGTGCGGCTCGCGGCTTGCCTTTCGTGAGGCGTGTCCGCATTTTGCCGGCGAGAATTTCCGAAACTCCCCGCAACGTGGAACCCGACGACCAGAGCAAAATCCCGACGAAGGCCGCCATGCCGCACCCGGCGGGCGGGGCGTCACCGGAGCCGCAGGTGTCGTTTTCACAGGTGGGAGGATTGCTCGCGGCGGCGAAGAGCAAGCCGGGCAATGGCTCGTGGCAGCCGCCGTGGCCGGAGGAGTTGCAGCGTGATTTTCCCCTGTACGAGATCCGATCAATCCTCGGGCGCGGCGGGATGGGCGCGGTGTACAAGGGGTGGCAGAAGAGCCTGGATCGTTTCGTCGCGATCAAGATTTTGCCGCCGACTCTTGATGATGGCGTGTCGGATTTTACCGAGCGCTTCAAACGCGAAGCAAAGGCGATGGCGCAACTCAAGCATCCGGGGATCGTCGCGGTGTATGACGCGGGCGAGACGCCGTCCGGGCTGCTGTATTTCGTGATGGAGTGCATCGAGGGGACGGATGTCCACAAGCTCGTGAACGAGCGCGTGCGGCTCGAGCCGGGCGAGGCGCTGCGCATCACTGCCGCGGTGTGCGATGCGCTCGCGTACGCGCACAAGCACGGGGTGATTCACCGCGACATCAAGCCTTCGAACATCATGATCGAGACGGATGGCGATGTGAAGGTGGCGGACTTCGGCCTCGCGAAATCCACGTCGGCGGGGACGACGGACATCACGATGAGCAATGTGATGATGGGCACGCTGGAGTACATGGCTCCCGAGGCACTGAAGGGCGCGGCGCATGTGGATCACCGCGCGGATCTTTATGCCGTGGGCGTGATGCTCTACCAGATGCTCACGGGGCAGGTGCCGCGCGGGCGCTTCGTGCCGCCATCCATCGCGGTGCCGGGGCTGGATCGGCGGCTGGACCGAATCGTGGATCGCGCGCTGCAGACGGATCCGGCGGCGCGGTACTCGTGCGCGTCGGACTTTGCCGCCGCGATCGATCCCGTCACGCGCAGGATCGCGATGCGTGTGCCGGTGAACGGTGCGGTGCCTGCCTCGCGAAAAAGGCCGTTGATCCTCGGGTTCGCGGCGGTGACGGCGGTCGGTGCGGCTGTGTTGCTGGCATATGGTCAGCCGTGGAAAAATGGCGGTAATAAAGTGAACGCTGCCGGAGCCGTGACGCAAATCCCTGGCACGCTACCGCTCGCGACGGGCACGGCTACGGATCCGCGCGCTGCGAGCAAGGGCACGCCATTTTTCAACACGCTCGGCCAGGCCTTCGTGCCGGTGCCGGGGACGAATGTGCTCTTCTGCAAATGGGAGACGCGGGTGCAGGACTATGCGGTGTTTGCGGCGGGGCAGACGGTGGACGGCTCGTGGAAGAAGCAGCAGACGCAGAAGGGGAACGTGCCGGTGGGCTTTGCGCCGGAACATCCCGTGGCGGCGGTGAGTTGGGAGGAGGCCACGGCATTCTGCGAATGGCTGACGAAAAAGGAGCACGCAGACGGAAAGCTGCCGCAGGCGATGCGCTACCGGCTGGCGAAGGACGAGGAGTGGAGCCGCGCCGTGGGACTCGCGAACGAGGACGGGGCGACACCGAAGGAGCGCAGCGGAAAAAACAAGACGGCCTTCCCGTGGGGCACCGATTTTCCACCGCAAAAGACGAAGGTGGGGAACTACTCGGACTCGGCCTATCACGACAAGCTGCCGGCGGAGACGGAGGGAAAATGGCTCGCGGGCTACACGGACGGTTTTGCGACGACGGCACCGGTCGGGAGTTTCGCGGCGAATGAATTTGGGATCCACGATCTCGGCGGGAACCTGTGGGAGTGGTGCGATGATTTAATGGAGCCTGGAAAGGCCGGGAAGGAGGCGGAGAAGAACATGCGTGTGGCGAGGGGCGGGTCATGGGTGCAATATCAGGAGGAACTGATGTGCTCCTCGGTACGCTTGGGCATCGTTCAGTCCCGGCGCGTTCGCGACACAGGCTTCCGCGTGGTGCTGGACCTGGGCGGGAAGTAACGGAATTGCGCATGGAGCGCCGCCCGGCCCGGCAGCCACAAAGCGAAGCGCGCAGGCCCACATTTGCCGGGTGCTTGCGGCGGTGAAAAAAAATGGGACTGCGCGTAAAGCGTGCGTCGCCGGCGGGACGCGCGACGCTCCACGCGCGGGCGCTCCGCTATTTCCAGTGCTCGTCGAAGAAACCGGCGTCGAGGATCAGGCCGGGCCATTTGGCGTCGGCGGGGGCGGCGATGTCCACGAGGGCCCAGTCGGGCAGCTTCGGGGTCTGGTCGCTGTTGTTCAGCAGCGCGAATTCGCGGAAGGTGTGACCGCTATTAAGGACGACGTAGCGCGAGGGGTTGAGCGGGTTCGGGTAGATCAAAATGGGCGCGTAGCGGGCGGGATCGAGACGGTAGCTCTTGAAGTTGAGTTCGTTCTTTCCCCAGAGGATCGGGAGCATCTGTGCGGGTTTTTTTGCGCCGCTTCCAGACGATGCGGATTCCGCCGCGGGTGTCTTCGCGGGGATCGGATCCCCGGCGATTCGTTTCAGCACGGTGTTCGATGAATTGTCGCCCCAGAGGATTAGGTTGCAGTTCGCGATGTCGTCGTCGGTGATGGCGGAGTCGTCCTTGATCGGCACGTCGCCGCGGAAGACTGCACGCCACGATTTGATGGCGTGTTCCATCTCGGACTTCGTCCACTTTCCAAGTGCGGCGTTCAGCGGTGTGCCGGTGGGGCGGACGAAGAGGAACTTCGACATGAAGGCGTGATCCACAGGGCCGCAGAGGCCGGGGCGCTTGACCACCCCGCGAGGGTTTCGCGTTTCGATCATGGAGGACGCGATCCACTTTCCACCTTCCTTGCGCAGATGGGCAGAACCGTTCTCCGTCGGCAGCGCGGTGCCATCCACCACGACCTTCGACGTTGCATTCGCGGGGAATGCCGCAGCGCCGGGTGTCAGGTAAAGCTCGGTGATGTTCTGCGTCTTCACCGTGATCGTGTCCTTATCGATCGTCGCGTCCACATCCGCGCGCTCCCACGATTTTTCCATCCCTTGGATCGTGACCCACGCACGCGTCGGGTAAATGAGCGAGTAGGTGGTGTAGCTGACGGACTTCGGCGGCTTCGTGAGATCCTTTGCGAGCGCGACATCAATGAACTTCTCGATGACGGGCTTCGCGTCGGGGTGATATTTGTGCGGCACGCCGGGGCCGATGATGTGGGTGAAGCTGTGTTTTTCCTGCGCGGCGTAGCGGAGCATGATGTCGGCGGATTGCTTTTGGCCGTCGAGTTCGCCGGAGTAGGCGACGAGCGGGAGGCCGGCGACGTTGCGCGCGCAGATCGTCACGTCGTACCAGCGCCAAAGCTGGCGCTCCCACCACGGCGGCGGCGTGGCGCCCTCGGCATAGAGCGTGCGGCCGAAAAATTCCTCCGTCTCGGCAAAGCCCGCGCCGGGTGCGGCGGCGGCCCATGAGCCGGGGAAGTGAAAGGCGAACTGCCAGACAGCCGCGCCGCCCATTGAGAAGCCGCGCACGACGACGCGCTTTTCATCAATCGGGTAGTGCGCGGCGATGTCCGCCTGTGCCTCGAAGAGATCGCTCTCGCCGGCAAATTTGTTCGCGCAGCAATAGCGGCCGAAGAGGTAGCAGACGATCGCGCCCTCGGGCGTGAACTCGCCCTTGTTCGCCTGCACGGCGGCGATGAATGGAAGCTCGGTGTTCTTTTCGCCGCGACCGTGGCACCAGAAGTGGAGCGGCACTGCGTGCGGCGAGGCGAGTTTGCCGGCGCTGGTGTCATGCGAACCATCGGGTGAGAACCCCTGCAACGTTTCGGGAATGAGCACGCCGTAGGGCTGCACGGAGCCGTCGATCTTCGAGCGGTAGCCGCGCGCGACGAGGCCGTTGGCGTAGTTCCAAGGCGTCTGGCCTTTGGCGAGCGCCTCGGCGCGGTCGAGGCCTTGGAGGAGGTGATCCTTTGCGATGGCGATTTGCTTCACGTCGAAAATCTCGCCGTAGCGCACGGCCCAGTCGGCGGACTTGTGGAAGATTTCCACATTCGGCAGCTCCTTTTCGATGAGCGGATTTGTCTTTCCGAGTTCGTGCAGCTTCGTGATTTCGTCGCCGAGCTTCTTCACGCCCGCCTCGATCTCCGCGCGATCCGCGGCGGGAATCTCGATGCCCGGAGGCGGGATGGGGCGCACAGCTTCGGCGGCGAGCGTGACGGGGAGGACCAGGGCGAGGGCGGCGAACAGCGCGGAGCGTTTCATGCGGGAGTTCTAAGAGAGCGCTGTGCCTGCCAGCAAGGCGCGCCTTTTCGGCAGCCGCCGAAAGTACTTCTCACGAATCATTTCGCCGCTGTATCTCACCTGCCCATGCGAACGACGCACCAAGCCAGCCTTCCCGCCGTCGCGCGCGACGGCGGACTGCGATGAAGATCCACGGCATCTGCCTCGTAAAAAACGAATCGGACATCCTCCGGTATTTCCTGCGCGAATCGGCACGCTGGTGTGATCGCATTTACATCTACGACAATGGCAGCACGGATGGGACTTGGGAGCTGGCGTGTGAGATGGCGCGCGAATGTCCGCGGGTGATTCCCTTCAAGCAGGAGGGCAAGCCCTTCCGCGATCATCTGCGCGGCGAGGTCTTCCGGCGCTATCGCGACGAGGCGGAGGAAGGCGACTGGTGGTGCCGGCTCGATGCGGACGAAGTGTACATTGACGATCCGCCCGCATTCCTCGCGCGCGTGCCGCGAAGCTGCCACGTCGTCTGGTCGGCGCACCTGCAGTACATGCTCACGGAAAAAGATCTGCCGCGTTTCCGTCCCGAGGATGAGGCGAAAGCTCCCGAGGCCACCGAGGAGACGCTGCCGCGCCACTACATCGCGAATGCCAGCGAGGCGCGATTTTTCCGGCACCGGAACCGGCTGCGATGGGACGAGACCTCGTGGCCGACGCACATGGGACTCGTCTCCCCCGAGCGCATCCGCGTGAAGCATCTGCAATACCGGTCGCCGGCGCAGATCGCGCGGCGGCTTTCCACGCGGCACACGGCGGCGCAGCGCGGCTACCTGCATTTCGAGCACGAGACGCAGCAGAGCTGGCGGGAGAAAATCGCGGACTCGTCGGGCCTGCACTTCGATGCCGGCGACGGGCGCTACGTCGTCGATCCGGCGCAACTGCCGAATCACCTCGAGGCGCGATGGGTGCGGGCGATGAAACGATTCATGCACGGGCTCGGATTCTGGGCGTGATGTTTTTCTCCGTCGTCATCCCCACGCACAACCGTGCCGGGCTTCTCGCGGAGACGCTGGAGACGGTCTTCGCGCAGGAGGATCGCGACTTTGAAATCCTCGTGGTGGACGACGGCTCGACGGACGAGACGCCGGAAGTGCTGAGCAGGTACGCCGGACGGATCGAAGTGCTGCGGCAGGAAAATCGCGGCCCCGCGGCGGCGCGCAATCTCGGCATCGAGCGCGCGCACGGGCAGTACGTGGCATTTCTCGACAGCGACGACCGATGGTTCCCGTGGACGCTCGCGCTGTATCGCGACGCGATCGAACGCCACGACTCGCCCGCGATGATCGCCGGGACGCATGTGGATTTCCGCGGCGGCGAACGGCCGCCGATGCCGGCCCGGACGAGTGCGGAGATGCGCGTCTTCGCCGATTACCTCGCGACCGCGCGCGATGGACTGTGGCTGGGAACCTGCGGCGTGGCGATCCGGACGGACGTGCTACGAGCGGTCGGCGGATTCACCGGGCACGCATTCAATGCCGAGGACTCGGACCTCTGGCTGCGTCTCGGGACGCAGCCGGGATTCGTCCACATCGCGAGCCCGCCGGTCTTCGCGTACCGCAGGCATGAAGGCAGCGCGGTGGGTTCGCTGCGGAAGAGTTTCCTGGGAACGATGACGATGGTCGCGCGGGAAAAGTCCGGCGGCTATCCCGGAGGCGGCGCGCGACGCGTGGAGCGATCCGAGATTCTCACGCGCCACACGCGTCCACTCAGCGTGGCGTGCGCGCGCGACGGGCTGCTGCGCGAGGCGCTGGCGATTTTTTTTCGCACGCTGTGGTGGAATGTGCGACTGCTGCGGGTGCGCTACCTTTTCGCGCTGCCGTGCCTCGTGCTGTCCGGGCTGCTGCGCGGAGAAAAGAGACAGCCCGCGGTTTGACATCCCGCCCGCGCGCGGGAGACAACCGCGCGATGCAAACCTCCCGCCGCTCCTTCCTCACCACACTCGGAACCCTCGCCGCCGCGCCGCTGCTCTCGCAATCGGACGTGCGTGACTTTGGAAAAAGCGCCGCGCCGGTGCGCTATCCGGAGCCGGATGTGATCGCGCTGGATGATGCGTTTGAGAAAATCAAAATCGGCAATGCCGCAATCGAGCGCCTGCACACCGGGATGCGCTGGGCCGAGGGGCCGGCGTGGAGCGGGCCGGGGCAGTATCTGATGTGGAGCGACATCCCGAACAACGCGCAGATGCGCTACCTGCCGGACGACGGCCATGTGAGCACGCTGCGCAAGCCCGCGCAGTTTTCAAATGGCAACACCTTCGACATGCAGGGCCGCCAGCTTTCCTGTGAGCACGAGACGCGGCGTGTCGTGCGCTACGAGCCGAATGGCACCGTCACCGTCCTTGCGGAAAAATTCGACGGCAAACCCTTCAACGCGCCGAACGACATCGTCGTGCATCCCGGCGACGGTGCGATCTGGTTCACCGATCCCGGCTACGGCGCGCTCTTTGCCTACGAGGGGAAAAAACAGCCGTTGGAGCAGAAGGAGGCCGTCTTTCGGATCGACCCCGCGACGGCGAAGATCGAGAAGGTGACGGATGAGATTTTCAAGCCGAACGGTCTGTGCTTCTCGCCCGACTACAAGAAGCTCTACATCGCCGACACCGGATCGTCCCATTACAAGGACGCGCCGAAGAACATCAAGGTGTGGGACGTGGACGGCGCGAAGCTGAAGAACGGGAGCGAATACGTCTCGATGAAGATGAAGATGGAAGGCGAGATTTTTTCGGGCATGGCCGACGGTCTCCGCTGCGACACAGCGGGCAATGTGTGGGTCGGCGCAGGCTGGGTCGGGCCGGGCTACGACGGCGTGCATATTTTTTCCGGGGAGGGCCAGCGCATCGGCCTCATCCTGCTGCCGGAGATTTGCGCGAATATCTGCTTCGGCGGCCCGCGCCGGAACCGTCTCTTCATGGCCGCGAGCCAGTCGCTCTATGCGGTGTACGTCGAGGCGACCGGCGCGCATTTTTGCTGAGCGGCACCCTCGGTGTTCGGTGGGATTCCACGGGTGTTGTTTTCCCCATCACGGCGGAGACCATTCAAAGTAACCACCTGCTTGCATCGCAGAAGCAGTCGCGGCGATGGCCTCGGCGTGAGGCTCCAGCATCGGCCAGTTGGCAATCGTGAGCACGAGGATGGCGATGCGCCGGGTGGACAGGTTCTGCTGATAGCGCAGATTTTGATCGGTGGTGATGAGCAGATCGTAGCCTGCCGTCTCTGCGGCGGTTAGCAGATCACCGTTGGAAACTTGTGCCCAGCCATTCTGCCATGCAGTGCCGACCTCCTGCGCGGCCAGCCATCGGCGAAGCGGGACGGGCGTGCCTTGGTCGAAGAGAATCCGCATCATGCCGCCGCGAGACTGCGCTCGGTATGGCGGAGAACATCGAGCACCTGTTCCCGTGTGACACCTTCATACCATGAGAGGAAATCATCCACGCTCGCGCCAGCCTCGATGTTTTCGAAAAGCGCCCGCACCGGCAGCCGCGTGCCTCGGAAAACCCACGCGCCGCTCACGCGCTCAGGAACGCGTTCGACAGATTTGCATTCGGTCCAGTCGAGCATGGAACGAAGCTAGTTACCGCCGGGGCAAAGGCAAGGGGGGCAATTCTTCAGTCATTCCAGACTCACTGGCGAATCTGCCTAATTGCAGCATCCTTTGCGCATAGAACAACGCGCCATGTCCGGACGCCACCTCCTCATTCTTTCACTCGCCCTCGCCGCGCTCTGCGGTGCGAGAGGAGCGCGCGCGGCGCAGACCGTGGATGTGAAACAGTTCGGCGAGAAGTACTGCTTCTCCTGCCACGGCGCGGAGAGGCAGAAAGGCGACTTTGATTTCCGTCCATACGCCGAGAAAGGCTTTACGCCCGGCGAGCGAAAGACGTGGGAGAAAATCGCGGAGCTGATCGAGACGCGCGAGATGCCGCCGCCGAAGGGCAAGGTGAAGTTGCCGGAAAGCCAGCGCGACGCTCTCGTGCAGTGGATTGACGCGCAACTCGCGGGCAGCGAGGCGGGGCAGAAAAATCCCGGACGCGTGACCTTGCGCCGCCTGAACCGCGGCGAATACCGCAACACGATCCGCGATCTTTTTGCGGTGGATTTTGATCCGTCGGATTTTCCGAGCGACGAGACGGCGTTTGGCTTCGACACGATTGCGGACGTGCTCACGATCCAGCCGCTGCTCATGGAGCGCTACCTCGCTGCGGCGGATCAGATCGTCGCGAAGATTCTCGCTGGGCAGAAAATGGCCGCGCCGTCCGAGTCGTTCCGCGGGGATCGCATGAAGGCGTCGAAGGGCACCGAATGGATTCATCCGGTCGCGAATGGCGTGCTCGGTTTTTACCGCGAGGCGGATGCGAGCCTCGACGTGACCTTCCGCAGCGATGGCGAATACGTGTTGCAATTCCGCGCCTACGGAGATCTCGCCGGCCCGGAGCCACCGAAGCTCGTGTGTCGCTCGACGGCGCGCAGCTCGCCATCTTCGACGTGAAAAACAGCGGCAAGCCAGCGCCGTACGAGGTGAAGCTGCGCGTGAAATCCGGCAGCCACCTCATCCGCGCGGAGTATCTGAACAACTACAACGAATCGAACCATCCCGATCGGAAGATGCGTGGCGATCGGAATGTATATCTCGCCGGCTTCAGCGTGACCGGCCCGGTGGACGCAAAAATCGAAACTAGCGAAAGTTTCCGCCGCGTGTTCGCGCGGATGCCGGAGGCCGGCGCGGAATCAAAGACCGCACGCGAGCTGATCACATCGCTTGCCCCGCGGGTGTATCGCAGGCCCGTCGCGGCGGCGGAGATCGAGCGGCTTGGCCGGCTTGCCGACGCGGCGCTTGCGGACAAGGCACCATTCACCGAGGCGATGGGCGTCGCGGTGCAGGCGATGCTTTGCTCGCCGAATTTTCTCTTCCGCTGGGAACTCGATCCCGATGCGCTGAAGCCCGGAGCAGTGCGGAGCCTGAACGACTACGAGGTCGCGTCGCGGCTTTCGTATTTCCTCTGGTCCACGATGCCGGATGCGCGGCTCACGGATTTCGCGGCGAAGGGCGAACTGCTCAAGGGTGATACGCTGCGCCGTGAGGCGAAGCGGATGCTCGCCGACTCGCGCGCGGAGGAGTTTGTGCGGAATTTTTCGAGCCAGTGGCTGCAAATCCGCGCGGTGGACGAGGTGGAGATTGACCAGAAGAAATTCCCGAAGTTCAGCGCGAAGCTGCGCGATGCGATGAAGGAGGAGACCCGGATTTTCTTCGACGCGATCGTGCGCGAAGACCGCAGTGTCTTCGAACTCATCGAGACGGATTTCACTTTCGCGAACCAGCAGCTTGCCGAGCACTACGGGCTGCCGGGCGTGTTCGGCGCGGAGTTTCGCCGTGTGAAAATCCCGTCCGGCTCGCCCCGTGGCGGCGTGCTCTCGCAAGGCAGCGTGCTCATCGCAACCTCGATGCCCACGCGCACTTCGCCCGTCGTGCGCGGCAAGTGGGTGCTCGAGCAAATCCTCGGCACGCCGCCGCCGCCGCCGCCCGCCAATGTGCCGCCGCTGGAGGACACGAAGGTGGACAAGGATGCGTCGCTGCGCGTGCGTCTGGAGCAGCACCGCGACAATCCCGACTGCGCCGTGTGCCATGCGAAGATCGATCCGGTCGGCTTCACGCTGGAGAATTTCGACGCCATCGGCGCGTGGCGCACGGAGGATGGAAGCAGCCGCATTGATCCGTCCGGAAAATTTTCCGACGGCACAAATGTGGACGGCTTCACCGGGCTGAAAAAATACCTGAAGAGTGAAAAGTTCGCCCGGGCCTTTGCGCAAAAGATGATGACCTACGCACTCGGTCGCGGCATCGAGCGGAGTGACAAGGCCGCGCTCGACGCCGTGCAGAAACAGATGGCTGCCGGCGGGAACAGGATGTCCGTGCTGATCAGCGCGATCGTCACGAGCGATCCATTCCTCAAGCGCAAACGTGACACGGCCGCGAGGTAATTTGAGGCGTGCGTGCGAAGTGGTGATACCGAAAATAGCCCAGCATTTTAGTGCTGGGATTGCGGAAAAAACGAAGCCCAGTCCCGGAGGGACGAAAGAAAAACAGATGGGGCTAGGTTCTGCCGTCCCTCCGGGACTCGCTTCTCTCTCCCGTCCGTAACCCAGCACTGAAGTGCTGGGCTATTTTCGGGGACGCCCAACCTCTGCACAGTCTCTAAACGGCCTCGCCCGCGGCGTGGCCGCTCGACCAGGCCCACTGGAAATTGTAGCCGCCGAGCCAGCCGGTCACGTCCGTGACTTCGCCGATGAAAAATAGTCCCGGCACGCGGCGCGATTCCATCGTCTTCTGCGAAAGCTCGGCGGTATCCACTCCGCCGAGCGTGACCTCGGCCTTCGGATAGCCCTCGGTGCCTGCGGGCGTGAACGGCCACGCGCGCAGCCGTCGCATTGTGTCGTCGAACTCGCGCTGCTTGAAATGCACGAGCGGCTTCGCGGGCGCGTGCATCGCGCACCATGCGTCGGCGAAACGGCGCGGCATCCACTCGGCAAGCACCGAGGGAAGATCGCGGCCGGTCGCGCGTGAGCGCAGCAGCGACGCGTTTGCGAGGGGATCGCGAAGCAGATCGATTTCCACCGCGCCGCCCTCGCGCCAGTAGCTCGAAATCTGAAGGATCGCCGGGCCGCTGAGTCCGCGGTGCGTGACGAGCATCGCCTCATCGAATCGCGCTGCGCCGCAGCGTGTGACGACCGGCAGCGCGAGGCCGCTGAGTTCATGGAGCGGTTCGTCGGATTTTGAAAATGTGAACGGCACGAGCGCCGGGCGCAGCGGCGTGATGCGATGGCCGAACTGCTTCGCGATGTCGTAGCCGAACGGTGTCGCGCCGAGCTTTGCGAAGGACAGTCCGCCGGTGGCGATGACGAGCGACTGACTGGTGAACTCGCCGCTCGATGTCGCCACACGAAAGAGGTCTGCCTTCTCCACATTTTCCACGCGGCAGTTCGTGATCGTCTGTACGTTTGCCTCCGCACATTCCGTCTCCAGCATCGCAATGATTTCGCGCGAACTGCCGTCGCAAAACTGCTGCCCGAGCTTTTTCTCGTGGTACGCAATGCCGTGTTTCTCGACGAGCGCGATGAAATCCCACGCGGTGTAGCGCGCGAGTGCGGATCGGGAAAAATCGGGCCGCTCGGAAAGATAGCAGCCGGGCTCGATGCCGGTGTTGGTGAAGTTGCACCGCCCGCCGCCGCTGATGGCGATCTTTTTCCCGACGCGCTCATTGTGCTCGATGATCGCGACCTTTCTTCCGCGCTGGCCCGCCGTGAGGGCGCACATCATGCCGGCACCGCCGCCGCCGATGACGATCACATCGAAGTGCTGCCCGTTCACGTGGCGAGTGCGATGTGCGGCGGTTTCGCGGGGTTCCACGGGTTGTCGGTGAAGCCCGAGTGCTCGATGCCGTGCGCGAGCGTGTCGCAGAGCACGCAGACTGCGGCGACATCGAGCCGCAGATGGACGGGGCTGTAGCGCGCGAGGTGATTTTTCCCGCTGAGAAAAAGCCGCGCCGCTGGGCGGAGCCGCGTGGAATGCTTCGCGTGCGACGGGTGCTCGCGCTGCTTGCGCAGGTGGACGAAGGCACCGGCGATCTGGATGAGGCCCTTGAAGAAATCGCGGTCTGCGCTGCGCGTGCGCAGCCACAGCACCTCGAGGGCGTCGTGCGCCTCGTAGTATTCTCCGGCATTAAAATGGGCGAACCACGCGAGGTAGCACGGATCCAGCGGAGGGCTGCAGCCGGGGACGTGTGAAGTTTTTTTCATCGCGTGAGTCACTGCGCCGACTATTCTGCGCGGGCCTGTGCAAGACAAGCGGACGCTGACTCAACTTCGCGGGGTTTCCCCAACACCCGCCGAAAGGATGGCCTGATGCCGCCGCAAGGAATGATGCTGTTCGCGGGCGCGCTCGTGATTCTCGCGGTGATTTCGGCCGTGGTGTCGGCGCTGGAGACGGGATTTTTTGCACTGCCGCCGTCGCGGATGGATGCCCTGCGCAAGCGCCGCCCGGAACTCGCGGGCGTGCTCTCGCGCATCATGGGAAATCCGCGCCGGCTGCTGAGCGCGCTGCTCATCGCGGACGCATTCGCGAATGCGCCGCTGATGATCGGGAGCCTCGCGCTCATTGAAGGGCAGCGCGGGCTGGCGATCCCGTTCTGGGCCTCGGCGCTGCTGCTTTTTGCGCTCATCGTCTTTGCGTGCGATCTCGTGCCGAAGCTCATCGGCCTCGGAGCGCCGGTGCTCGTGCTGCGGCTCGGTGCGCGGCTGATTGGGAAAGTGATGCCGCTGCTCGATCCGCTGGCGCGCAGGATGGAGCAGTGGAGCGAGAAAATCGCGGTCGCCATTTTGCCCGCGGGCATGGACGCGCAGCGGCATCTCACTGAGGAGGAACTCGGCACGCTCGTGGAGCTGAGCACCGCACAGGGCGCGATCCAGACGACGGAGTCGGAGATGATTTCGGAGATCATCAAGCTCGGCGACAAGACGGCGAAGGACTGCATGACGCCGCGCGTGGAGATGTTTTCACTGCCGGATGATCTGACGAATGCGGAGGTCATCCCGCTCGTGCGCCAGCGCCGACTGCGCCGCGTGCCGGTGCATGGCGAGACGCCGGATGAGATCGAGGGCGTGCTCGACGTGACTGCGCTGCTGCGCGATCCGGGAGTGCATTACACGGAGCGGCTCGGCGTGCCGTCATTCGTGCCGGAGACGATGAAGGCGCTCACGCTGCTGAAAAGTTTTCTCTCGCATCCGCAGGGCATTGCGTTCGTGGTGGATGAGCACGGTGGCATCGAGGGCATCGTCACGCTTCGTGATCTGGTGGAGGAAATCATCGGCGATGCCGTGCCGCTGGCGGATGCGAAGCTCTACCTCGAGGACGCGGGCGACGGGCGGCTGCTGGCGAGCGGCAGCGCGCGGCTGGAGGACATCACGGAGGAACTCGGCGTGCGATTCGCGGACGAGGGGATAGACACGATCGGCGGTTTGGTTTTCAACCGGCTCGGGCAACTGCCGAAGAAGGGCCAGGAGCTGCGAATGGGCGAACTGCGCGTGACGGTGCGCCGCGTGTCGCGCAAGCGTGTGGATGAGGTGATGCTCGTGCGCGATTCCGCCGGGGACGGGGAGGGCAGATGATTTCCTCCCTGCTGATCATCGTGCTGTGTCTCGCCGTGTCGTTTGTCTTCAGCGGCATCGAGGCCGGGATTTTTTCCGTGAACCGCGTGCGCCTCGCGCACCGGGCGAAGCAGCGCGAACCCGCGGCGCTGACGCTCCAGGGCCTGCTCGCGCATTCGGACCGGATGCTGGTGACGGTGCTTATCGTCACGAATCTCGCGAACATCTTCGCGCTCGTGCTCGGCTCGGGGCTGCTCGTGGCAGCGTGGGGACAGCGGGGATATCTCATCGCGCTCGCGATTTTTCTGCCGGTGTATCTCGTCGGCCTGGAGCTGCTGCCGAAGTCGCTGTTTCGCCGTTTTCCGTACCGTGCGCTGGCCTTTCTCTCCAGCCCGCTGCGGCTGCTCGATCTTGTGCTCACACCGGTGCATTGGATCGGGATGGGCGCGCAGCGGCTGCTTTTCGGCGCGCGCGCAGCAGAGAGGCAGCGGCTTTTCCTCGGGCGCGAGGATTTCAAATACATGACGACCGAGGGCGAGCGCACGGGGACGATTTCCAAGACGGAGCGCGACATGATTCACAACGTCGTGGACTTCCGGAACGTGACGGCGAAGGACGTGATGTCCCCGCTGGAATCCGTGCAGTTGATCGGCGCGGATGAGCCGGTCAGCCGCGTGCTCGCCGCCGAGGGAAAGCGTGCGATGGAGATTTGGTTTGTGACTGGCGAGGGCGGGGAAATCACGGGTGTGGTGGATCCGTTCGAGGTGCTGCTCGAAGGCCGGCGCGACGTGAATGCGGCGTCGTGCCAGCGGCGTGTCGTGATCGTCGGGCCGAATGAGCCGGCGTTCAGCGTGCTGTGGAAATTGCGCGCGGCACGCAGTACGGTCGCCGCGGTGCGGAGCCCGGGGACGCAGCCGATCGGGCGCGTGACGTGGGAGGAATTGATCCGCCGGCTCGTGAGCACGGCGGAGCGGCGCGAGCCGGATGGCTCTCAGACGCGCTCGTAGCGGTGGCCGGGGAGCGCGCGGATGAGGCGCTTCATCTCGAGGCCAAGGAGCGTGCCGCTGATTTTTCCGAGCGGCAGCCGCGTGGCCGCGGAGAGTTCGTCGATCGACATGTCGCCGACTTGCAGCGCGGTGACGAGGAGCGTCTCATCGTGCGAGAGCGCGGGACGTGACGACGGATCGGTGCTGCCAGCCTGAGGGCCTTTTTCCGAGGGAGAAAGCGATGCGCCGCGCGGGATGAGCGTGCCGAGTTCGTCGAGGATGTCGTCGGCGGAAGTGACGAGCCGCGCGCCCTGCTGGATGAGGCGATTTGTGCCCGCACTCGTCGGGCGATCGATCTGGCCGGGCACGGCGAAGACGGTGCGGCCCTGCTCGACCGCTTGGTTGGCGGTGATGAGCGCGCCGCTGTTCAGGCCGGCCTCGACGACGAGGAGACCGCGGCCCCAGCCGGCGACGATGCGATTGCGATACGGGAATGTCTGCCGATCCGCGGGGCGCTCCATCGGATACTCGCTGACGACGGCGCCGGATGCGGCGATCTTTTCCGCGAGGCTGTGATTTTCCGGCGGGTAAAGCTGCGAGAGTCCGCTGCCGAGGACGGCGATGGTGCGGCCCTTCGCCGCGAGCGCGCCCTGATGCGCGGCGGTATCAATGCCGCGTGCGAGTCCGCTGACGATCGCGTAGCCCGCGAATGCGATCTGATAGGAGATCTTCTTCGCCGTCTCGGTGCCGTAGTGCGTGACATTGCGTGAGCCGACGACGCCGATGGCGTGGGCATCCGCGGGCCGGAGATCGCCCCAGACGTAGAGGACGACGGGCGGATTGTGGATCGTGCGGAGCGCCGTGGGATATTCGGGCGAATTCATCGTGATCACTTTTGCGCTGAAGTCGGCGATGCGCTTCAGTTCCGCCGTGAGGTCCACGTGCGATTCCCAAGCGGCGATGGAGTCCGCAGTCTCTTTGCCTACGCCCTTCGCCGCGCGCAATGCGGCGGCACCGGCGGCGAGGATGCGCTGCGGGGTCTCGAAAGTTTCGAGCAGCGTACGCAGCCGCACCGGACCCATGCCCGGCACCATGTTGAGGGCGATGCAGGCTTCCGTGTCAGTCACGCGCGCGGTCTATCGGCTCCGCGGGGCAATGCAAGTGCTACGAAGCGTTGTGCGCGAGCGTGCCGAGTTCGTTGAGGTCGTCCGTGACCTGCGATTTCTCGATGAGGAAATCGGCATTGTTGCGGCGCATGCGGAATTTTCCATCCTGCTCGCTCAGCAGCCGGACGCGCGTACCGCGGTTCAGCGCGACCGGGCCATTCTTGGATTCGAACTGCACGGCGACTTTCAGAAAATAGACGCCCGATGATCCAAGGTGCCGTTCGGGCAAGTGGGCCGCAGTCTTTTCCGCCTGCGTGATCGTCTGCTGACGGGCGCGGAAATTTTCCTGCCCTGCCTCAGCAAATGGCGAGTCCGCCAACGGGGAGATAGACGGTGCGGATGCCAGGGTGCGCGTCGGTGCCGGTGCCGTCGGTCTCTCCTGCGCGGGAGGCTGACTGCGGCTTTGGGCATCGTAGGCGACGACTGAAGCAGCGGTGAGTGCGAGCAGGCTGTACGCGATGCGGAGCTTCATTTTCTTCCGTAAAAACATGATTATGGAAATTATAAGCATGTCTTGTGCCCTTCGTGCGCCCGCCCGAACGCTGGGAAAAGCGGTCGGTTTCCCGGTGGCCCGCGCTACGTTACGTGCGGGGAGAATGCAGTCGTCGAAGGTGGGGCTCCTCGCTGCAAAAATCGCAAAGACCGTGGATGACCAGCCACTCGAGAAGCCGTCCGATTTTTCAAACTCGGGTGAAAGAACGGGCCCGTGGCAAAGTGATCAGCCGCGCTGCGCTTCCTTTGCCCACGCGTCCTTGAGCGTGATGGTGCGGTTGAAAATCGGGGCGCCCGGCTTCGAGTCCGCGTCGAGCGTGAAGTAGGCGAGGCGCTCGAATTGGTAGCGCGCATCCGCACGCGCATCACGCAGCGAGGGTTCGAGCTTCGCGGTGATGACTTCCAGCGAGTGCGGGTTGAGCACGGTCTTGAAATCGCGTCCGTCCTTTTCCGGCTCGGACTCGGTGAAGAGCCGATCGTAAAGCCGCACCTCGCCGTCGAGCGCGTGGGCGGCGCTTACCCAGTGGATCGTGCCTTTCACCTTGCGGCCTGCGGTCGGCCCGCCGGTCTTGCTGTCGAGGTCGGCGGTGCAGCGCAGCTCGGTTACTTTGCCGTCGGCGTCCTTCACGACTTCGTCGCACTTGATGATGAACGCGTACTTCAGGCGCACTTCGCCGCCGGGTTTCAGGCGGAAATATTTCGGCGCGGGGACTTCCATGAAGTCGTCCTGCTCGATCCACATCTCGCGTGTGAACGGGATCTCGCGCGTGCCTGCGGTCTCGTCGCCGGGATTGTTCACCGCGGCGCACTGCTCCGTTTTTCCCTCGGGGAAATTTGTGATCACGACCTTCAGCGGACGCAGCACGGCGAGGCGGCGCTGCGCGATCTTATTGAGATCCTCGCGGATCGCGTGCTCCAGCACGGCGACATCCGTGAGGGACATGTACTTCGTCACGCCGATGTGGTAGGCGAAATTGCGCAGTGCGCTGGCGGTCACGCCGCGGCGACGCATTCCGCAGATCGTGGGCATGCGCGGGTCATCCCAGCCGGTCACGATTTTTTCCTCCACGAGCTGAAGCAGCTTGCGCTTGCTCATCAGCGTGTAGGTCAGGCTCAGCCGCGCGAATTCATACTGCCGCGGGCGCGGATTCCAGAGGCCCACTTCGTCCACGAGCCAGTCGTAGAGCGGGCGGTGGACCTCGAATTCCAGCGTGCAGATCGAATGCGAAATACCCTCGATCGCGTCGCTCAGGCAGTGCGCGTAGTCGTACATCGGATAGATGCACCACTGGTTCCCCGTCGCCTGATGTTCCGTGTGCCGGATGCGGTAGATGACCGGATCGCGCAGGTGGATGTTCGGCGAGGCCATGTCAATTTTTGCGCGCAGCGTCTTCGTGCCGTCGGCAAATTCTCCCGCGCGCATCCGTGCGAAAAGATCCAGATTTTCCTCCACGCTGCGGTCGCGGTCTGGCGACGGGCGTCCGAGATCTCCGGGCGCGCCGCGGAATTCCGCGATCTGTTCACCGGTGAGGTCGCACACGAAGGCGACCCCCTTTTTGATCAGCGTGACGGCGAACCCATAGAGCTGCTCGAAGTAGTCGCTCGCGTGAAAAAGCTGCGGCGTCTTCACTCCGTCCGCCCAGCCTGCGATGAGCCAGTTCACGTCGAAGATGATGCTCTCGACGTACTCCATGTCCTCCTTCGTCGGGTTTGTGTCATCCATGCGCAGGTTGCACGCGCCGCCGAATTCGCGCGCGATGCCGAAGTTCAGGCAGATGCTTTTCGCGTGGCCGATGTGCAGGTAGCCGTTCGGCTCGGGCGGGAAGCGTGTGAGGATTTTCGGATAGCTCGCGTCGGCGACATGCTGCGCGACGACGTCGCGGATGAAGTCGGACGGGGCGGCGGGAGCTGCGGGCGTATCGTTGCTCATGGAAAATTGAGGAATGTGTTCTTAGGGAACGCGCCGCGGTGAAGTCGAGAAGGGGATTCCTCCCCTACCTTGTCCGCGGCTTCGCGAGAGTGTCCGCTTCATTTCGCACACAGCGCCGGATCGCAAACGCGCCTGCCATCCACAGCGCGAGTAGCGGCGCGAGACTCCACCGGCTCGCGGGGAAAATCAGCTCGCCGACATTGAACGCGGCCCACTCTGTTGCGGGTGAGTGTGCGGGAAATGTCTGGAAATACGTGCCGTCCCACGGGCCGAGCGTGTTCGTCGAAACCGGCCCGTCCATCGCTGCGATCCACAGCGGGTCGGGATCGCCGCGCATGACTTTTTCCCACGTCTCACTGCGCAGCTTCGCCATCTGCGCATCCACCTCCACGGCCGGCATTCCTTTTTTTGCCAGCGCCTTGCGCTGGTTGCCGAGCCACTCCTCGAACTTTGCATCAATCACCGGCCACGCGCGGCCATGTGCGAAAAGCGGCCATGCGTAGCGCCACACGAGGCTGTTGCCGCGCAGCTTTTCCTTCCATTCGTCGGGGTGGTTCACCCACGCGTGCGCGCCGACGCCGAGCGGGTTCAGCGCATCGGTGATCGTGAGCAGCGCCTGCTGCACGATGCTCACGGCGGCGAGGACCGTCGTCACGCGAGGCCAGCGGACGAAGGCCGGCACCAGCGCGAGACACACGAACGGCAGCGCCGGGATGAGGTAGCGCGGTCCCGCCGCAAAGCCGCCGTGAAAGCCGTTGAAGGAGATGTTGATGAGGAAAAAGAACGCGGCGCACGCGACGATCAGCCAGCGTTCCGCGCGCGGCGTTTTCATTTTTCCACGGCAGAAAAGGCACGCGACCGCCGCGATGATCACCGGCGACAGCACGAAGATTCCGCGCCACGGCGAGACCGTGATGACGAGCGTGGCAAACCAGCTTGGCTTCACGAACATGCCGAGAAACGCGGGCGTGAGTTCCTTGAAGATCGGATTTTGAAAGCTCGTGTTCAGCGCGAAGGGCGAGCCGAACGCCGCGACATTGTATGCGAGCAGCACCACGAGGCACGGCAGGACGCCGAGGGTGAAGCGGAGGGCGGCGGCAGGATGGAAAATGACGGATGTCGAATGACGAATGACGAAGTCCGAGTCCGCCGGTTTCACGCTGACGGCGGGAATCGCTTCGTCATTCGTCATTCGACATCCGTCATTTTTTTTCAGCAGCGCCCACACTGCAAAGAATGCGCCGGGGATCGCCGCGAGATAATTTGTCACCGCTGCGACGCCCGCCCAGACGCCGGCGGTCATCGGACGGCCGTTCCGCACGGCGGCGAAGCTCGCGAGCAGGAGCACGGCGGTGATGTTGTGATCGAACATCAGCGTGGCGAACGGGAAGAACGTCGTGCCGAATCCGAACGTGAGTGCGGCCGCGAGCGCGGCCCCATTATTTCCCGGATACATCTGCGATGCGACGCGCAGCACGAGCACGACGCCGAGCGCGGACGCGAGCCCGACCGTGAAGACCGAGCACAGCCACGCGTTCACCGTGAGCACCCACCAGTCGTCCGGATCGATCCCGAGCCAGCGCTCGATGTGGTAGATCACGAAGTACGGCGGCAGCGCGAGCAGCGAGGCGCCGGGCGGTTTGTTCGGGTGAAAGTGCCCGTCCGGCGCGATGCCGACATCGCCGCTGCAGGTGCCTTCGCCGATGATCACCATCGTGGCTGTGGGACTGAGCGGCTCGCCATTCACGGCCATCTGCCGCCACTCGGGCGCGGCCTCGGTGCCGAGATTTTGCCAGTCGCCCCACGAGAGCTGATGCCGTTCACCATTGATGGTGAACTCCCCGCGCACGACCTGCGGACGGACGAGATGCCGGCCCTGCGCCGGGTGATAGACGAGGTAGTCATCCACTGCGAAGCGCCCCTGCTCCACGATCGCGCGCACCTCGGCAAAGCGCGCATTCTGGTTCCATCCGCCGCCTTGGTGGAACCACGCAAACGTAATTAACGAGAGCGCGAAGACGAGCAACTGGAGTCGGCGGGTGGGCATTGCGGGAATGACGAATGACGGAGGACGAAGGGCGAAGGAAGCGTGAAGTCGCCGCGTGCAGCTTGGCGCTCCACGCTCGACAGCCCTCGCATGGCCCTGCACTTTCCTAGCCCGTGCCCAAGCTGCGCCGCGCCAAACCAAAGACTGCCGCAAGGAAGCCTGCCCGCAAGGACAGCCAGCAGTATGAGCTGGCCGAGCAGTCGAAGCTCAAGGCGTCCGTCGCTGCGAGACGCGAGGCCGAGGTCGCCCATGAGGAAACGCTTGTGCTTCCGCCGAAGCGGCGGGGCGACCGCCTTTGGAACATCCTCGCGGGGCTGAGCCTCGTGCCGTTTGTGTGGATTTTCACCGCGGCACTTTTCGTCGCCTTCATGAATGTGAAGGCTGGCGCGCACCATGTGCCGTTCTGGAGGTCGGGCGAATTCCAGTGGTTCGCGATCGGCGCGGGCGCGTGGCTGGCGATCACTTGCGCGAGCCTCCTCGTCTTCCAACAGCCGCAGCCGGTGCGCGCCTACGTCTTCGGCCATGAGATGATGCACATGCTCATGGCGTGGACCTTTCGCGGGAAGGTGAAGGACTTCCACATCGGCTCGGACGGCGGCTACATCGTCACGGACAAATACAATTTTCTCATCGCGCTCGCGCCTTACCTTTGGCCGTCGTTCGCGGTGCCCGTGCTCGTGGCGTGGGGGCTCACGACGATGGTGATGGGGCCGTCGTTCCTGCGGGAGCCATTCCTCGTCGCGCTCGGGGTCACGTGGATGTTTCACCTCACGTTCACGCTCTGGGTGCTGCGGCGCAGGCAGAGCGATTTTCACGGGCCGGGCCGGCTGTTCTCGTTCGCACTCGTCTATCTCGCGAATACGATCCTGCTCAGCGGGACGCTGCTCGTCTTCGCGCCATACGTGGGCTGGCGCGCGTACGGGCGGGCGCTGGCCGCGAGCGCGCTGGGCTTCTACGACGGCGTGGGAAAGGCGTTCGCGCTGTGCGGGGAATTCATCGGCTGGCTGTGGCAGCACACGCTCGGATCGTAGGGCGGGGAAAATATAATCCGGCGAACACACGGACGCGGCACGGTTCCCGCTATCTCAGGAATGCATCCCGATGAAAACGCAACTCCACGACCGCAACACCGCCCGGCCACTCGGTGGCTCCGCCGTCGTTCGCGAGACGTTGGGCAGCGTGCTTCCGGGCAGCGCCATCGTGCCGGTCTCCGGCGGGTGCCTTCGTCCGCGGCTGCACAGCGCGGCGTTCCGACTTTGTTGATGTTGGTTGGGAAAAAGCTGGGCGGAGTCCGGGGGGGCTCCGCCCAGCTCACTCCTGCGAGGTGAGGAGGCCACGGCACCGCCGAGATTCAGCCGGTGCGGATGGACGATGATGCCCCGCACTCACACCGTCAGCCGCCGTGCGCGCGCGGCGATGGGCCACGTCTCCGCGACGCGGCCACCCTCGATGATCATCGCCTCGGCGTGCAGCGCGACCGTCGGGCAGATGTGGCGTGGGATGCCATGCAGCGTGTCGCCGACATGGAACTCCGCGGCGCGCGGCGTCTCGATCACGAGGTGTTCTTCGCTCTGCATCACCGCGACCGCCTCGGGCAGCTCGATGAAGCGTACGCGCGGGTGCGGATTTTCCGCGGCGACGGACTTGTGGCCGAGATCGAGGCAGAGGCGGTCGGGCGTGGGCCTGCTCACGACGCGCGCGAGCAGTACCGCCGCGTGCTGGAATGGCATGTCGTCGAATTTGTCGCCGTAGCCGAAGTCCCACAGCACCGTCGTGCCGGGCGAGCATTCGCGGTCAGTGTGCGATGCGTGGATCGGAAACGTCGGCGTGCCTCCCGCGACGAGTGCGGGCACGGGCAGGCCGAGCGATTCGAGTTTCGCACGCAGCGCGAGCACGGGCGCAAACGCCTCCTCGCAGATTGCGCGGCGCTTCGCGGCGTCCGGCTCGTGGATGTGGCCGTCGTAGGCGTGCAGTCCGCAGACCCGCAGCTCGGGCAGCGTGGTCATCAGCCGGTAAAGTTCCACCGCGCCATCTCCGGGCGCGATGCCGGTGCGGTGCATCCCGCAGTCGAGATCTATGAAGACGCCGATCGTCACGCCCGCCGCGACTGCCGCGGCGCTGAGCGCGCAGACTGCCGACGGATCATCCGCCACCACGCTGAACGCCGTCTTCGGAAACTTGCGCGCGAGTTCGCACAGCCGGGTAATGCCCGGCCCGGCCTGCGGGAAGGCGAGCAGCACATCCGTCGCACCGGCGTCGGCGCACATCTCGGTTTCGGCGATCGTGGCCGCCTTGAATTTCACGATGCCCAGCTCGATCTGCCGCGCGACGAGCGGGCCGAGCTTGTGCGTCTTCACATGCGGGCGCAGCCGCGCGGGGCTGCCGGCGATTTCGATCATCAGCCGCAGGTTCTGCTCGATGCGTTCGCGGAAAAGCAGCAGCGCCGGCGAGGGAATCGCGGCTTCGTCAGAGGGGCGGAACCAGTCGTTCATCGCGCCAGCAAGGCGGACACGCCGCGCGGTGTCACTTCATTTTCCGTGACCAGGTGCGCTGCAGAACTGGCACCCGCGCGCGCCGAGATTCGAGACCGCGATCGCAGCGGCCACCGCGAATTAACAATGCCGTCACGGTGCCGCGTCTAAGCTGGCGCACGCGACATCGTTCTATATCTTCGCGACTCTTTTTCAAAAATGACACGACCGCTCTGCATTTCCATTACCGCACTGCTCGCATCGGCCGCGCCTATTTTCTCCGCACCCGCCGCCGCATCACCCGCGCCCGTGGCGCATGGTGACGGAAAGGCAGAGGCCGGCGCGAAGGATGGTGCGAATGCGATCAAGACCATGAAGTTCGACGCGGGGCTGAAGGTCGAGCTGTGGGCAAATGAGCCGATGCTTTCGAATCCCGTGTCGTTTGCGACGGATGAACGCGGGCGGTGGTTCATCGCGGAGAGCTACCGGCAGGAGGGGCGCAAGGTGAACGACAAACCCGTTCGCGGCGGCGTGGTGGACAATCGCGAGCACATGAACTGGCTCGACGCCGACATCGCATCGCGCACGACCGATGAGCGGCTCGCAATGATGCACAAGTTTTACCCCGACCCGAAAAAATTCGCGGAGAACTTCGAGACTTTCGAGGAGCGCATCGTGGTGCTGGAGGACACGAAGGGCGTGGGGCGCGCGGACAAGAGCACCATTTTCGCCGACGGATTCCGCGATGCGCTCGACGGCACCGGCGCGGGCATCCTCGCGCGAGGCAACGAGGTGTGGTGGACGTGCATCCCGAACCTCTGGCATTTCACCGACTCGAACGGAGACGGAAAATCCGACAAGCAGGAGAAGCTGCTGTCGGGCTTCGGCGTGAAGTTTGCCTTCCGCGGGCACGACATGCACGGGCTGCGCTTCGGGCCGGACGGCAAGCTGTATTGGAGCATCGGCGACCGCGGACTGAACGTGAAGAGCAAGGAGGGCAAGCCTTCCGAGGTGAGCGACACCGGCGCGATCCTGCGCTGCAATCCGGACGGCACGGACTTCGAGGTCTTCGCGACCGGCGTGCGCAATCCGC